>CAZAJN010000069.1:0-26350 GCA_964485555.1 uncultured Bdellovibrionales bacterium | reverse complement strand
AAGTTCTTTTGCATGGAAGAAAAGATCCTTGTCACCACCATCTGGAGTGATGAATCCGAATCCACGATCAGTCAATCTTTTGATTGTTCCTTGTGTCATGTCGTTGTGTTGTTTTAAGTTAAGTCGCAGGGTGGGCTGTGTCGCGAAACAAGCTCGACTAAACTACGCTAGCATACCTTTTACTGCATATCAATGATAGCATATTGGGCAGAAAAAGTCAACTGCCAAGCTTATTTCATCACCCTTACCAAGCAAAACTCACCGTACTTCAAAATATGCGTGACCACTTTACGACGACCGCATTTTTGTGGTTAAGCGATGAAAAATAGGCTATTAAGCGCGTGATAAGACGCGCAACAAGGCTTCAAAAAGGTTTATCTGTCCAAATCCAGAATTTCATCTATCCTGATCTGCTCGACAAACTCATTAACATGGGAAACCAGGATCATCGCGCCTTCAAACTTGCTGAGCGCCTCAGCTATTATTGGAAGATGACGGAAGTTGATGTGATTGGTCGGCTCATCCAGAATCAAAAGACCCGGCTGCTGTAGCACTAAGCGGGCGAAAGCCACCAAGCCTTTTTGTCCCTCACTCAAGGTTCCGATTTTTGAGTTGATCATTTTTCTATCAATCAAAAATCCTGACGCTACACTGCGAAGCTCTTCCTCATCAGTCCTGTTCATAATGTTAGCCAAAGATTCATAGACTGTGTCGTCGAAATTCATCGTTGAAAAATCTTGCCTGTAATATCCCACTCGAACTCCTTCTGCGATTTCTGCGCCTTCAGCTTTTCCTGAAGCCAACGATTCCAAAAGTGTGCTCTTACCGATTCCATTAGGACCAGCAAGCAAAAGATGCTGGTTCTTTTTCAAGACCACATTGGCTTCCATCGGGTAGGGATGATGATTTTTAATTACAGTCAGTGAATTTATTTTCAAAAGTTGTCCAGCCAAATCGTTCTGAGCAGGAATTGTGAAGGCCCTGATAGCCTTATCTTCCTTCCTGACATCAACCTTAGCCTCTTCCATTTCTTCTGCCTTCTCGCGCATCCTGCGAGCAACCAGACGCATCTTTCCTCCTTTATTTGCAAAGAAGTTCGCCTTTTCCTTGTTGGCGATTATTTCTTTTTCATATTGAGCATTTTTCATTTTTTCCTTTTCGATTCGTGCGGCAATTTCAGCCACCACCACATAGTAGTCTCCCAAGTATTGATCAACTTTCTGTGTGAAAACATCCAGATACAAAACGCCGTCTGTGAAAGCATTCAAGAAATCCGCATCATGAGAAATCACAATGCAGGTTTTTTGATAACTCACCAAAAATTCAGTCAGATGGGCAATTCCACCCTTGTCCAAATTGTTTGTCGGCTCATCAAGAATAAGCAGATCAGGATTTTGAATCAAGGCTGAAGCTAGAAGCAATCTGGCTTGTTGCCCCCCTGAAAAAGCACGAATGATTTTGTCATGAGGAGCTTTCAAATTCACAACGTCAAGAACAGCATCAATTTTAGGATCAATGTTGTATACTTTTTCATCAAAACATTTTTCAAAAAATTCCTTAACTGTCAGATCAAGCTGGTCGCGAGGAATAACTTGCTTAGCATAGGCTACCTTCAATCGATCATCCAAGAAAATAGAACCGTCATGAGCCTTAAGATCACCGGTAATCAAGTTTAAAATAGTGCTTTTTCCGGCGCCATTCTGCCCCATTAAAGTCATTTTTGTGCCTCTGCGCAAGGAAAAAGACACTTCATCCAAAATAGGCTTATCATGAGAATATTCAAAGGAGACCTTGTTAAATCTTACTGCAACGTCATTATTCATAAATTTTTTTCATTATTGTTCTCTCCTATTTTAATAACTTTCTTCCATGCCTTTCTCTCCTCAGATGAGGAGAGATGTCGCCCTAAAGGCGACAGAGAGATTGAGAGAAGTCAGACAATTTTCAGGAGAGATGTCCCGATAGCAATCGGGACAGAGAGGTTGAGCAATGCCCGAAGTTAATGCACAAATAAAAATCCAGCGATTAGCACTGGATTAATATTCTAACACATATTTAGAAAAAGGAAAGACCTGTCTTAGTTTTAATTTTTGCTGTGATAATTACTTTTGGTTTGCATCTGCGAAAGCTCTTGCAATATGACCCAATTTTCTTTCAACTTCCCATGCGGTTCCATCTTCGTATTTTCCATCTCTTGCAATAATAAGCATACGCTCAGCTGCAATAGCAGAAGTGCTAGAATTCTCTCTAATCTCTTCAAGAATATCCTCTAATTCATTACCCTCGCCCATAGTTATATTCAATTTGTCTTGTAATTTATCGAGTAACATTTTAGTTTCATAGTCTGCAAGAATTGCACCTACACAAGTTTTCTCAATTTCGCTTAATTGCTCGAGTTCTTTTTTAGCTTTTTCCAACTCACTAAGTTCATTTTCATTTCTTGCCGCTTCTCCTTGAATTGGCATCTTTGGCGTTCCAAATTCCATAATTTTTTGTTTTAATTATTTAATTATTAGCCTAATAAAGACAAAAAGACGGCGTTTTCACCCGTCTTTTTTGTTGGATGAAGCAAAACTCATCCTTATGTATCAATTATAGCAGATTTTGAAGCGCTTGTCCAGCCCATTTTACATTTTCACAAATTTTTCCTTCGGCACTTTGCAAATTGGGCAAGAATCTGGAGTTTCGCCGACAAACAAATTGCCACAAATACTGCAAACGTGATATTCAGCCTCTTCGATATCTTCGCCTGCCTCTATTTTAGCAAGAGCCTCCACAAATTGACCTTGGTGAATCTTTTCCACTTCATTAGCGCTGGTAAAACTTAGCTCTGCTGCCTTTTCCCCTTCCTCTTGAGCGTCTTTAATAAATTCCGGGTACATGCTTTCAATTTCATAGGTCTCCCCAGCCAAGGCTGCTTTGACATTTTCCAAAGATGATTTCACTTCACCCAAGGTAGTCAAGTGTTTGATGGCATGGATAGTCTCTCCTTCAGCCACCGCCCTGAAAAGCTTGGCGAGATTGATTTTCCCTTCTTTTTCAGCCGCAGCCGCAAAAGCTAGATATTTTCTGTTAGCCTGCGACTCACCAGCGAATGCAGCTTTCAGATCATCGGTTGTTTTTGACATGTTTTTTATTTTTAATTAGTTAAATGCTCACGTTTTCATTATACACCCTTCAGTATCGCATTGATAGCGTCTTCATCTTGACATGAATATGCATTATCAGGAGAATAAAATCTTTTCTTTGGACCATGGCAACCGCCATTATCCTTATACAGCACGCCGAAATATGGCATCATGAATCCTGTTTTTTCAGTCTTGAATTTTTCATGCAAACGCGCAAGTGTTTCCGCTCTTTTCTCCTTGCTCATTCTGGCAAAAATATCCAGGTCGTCGCTAGGGATGCCAGTCCAATCAAGATGAAGCAACACATTATTAGCTTTGCTAGAAAAATTTTCATGCCAAAGCAATGCCCAACATCCACCCCTGCCTGAATAACAAGGCCCTTCTTCGATGCTGCCATCAGGTTCAAGACCGACACCTCCTTCAATATAATCAAAAAGTCTCAGATATTTTTCATCAGTAATCGATCCTGTTTGCGCCCCGATTACAATATCCACACCTTTCTCTTTCGCATATGCTCTCATCCTGGCAACAATCTTAGCTGCACGATTCTCCTGCGGGTCTTCCTGCATATAGATCTGTCCGAAAGTGAAACTCTGCACTCCGGCGTCTATTGCCTTCTCTGTTATGTACTGCACGTATTCCCGATATTCTCCGCTGGCGAAGGTGGGCTTGCAACTTCCCTCTCCCCACAACTGTTCGCTGCCTCCTCGGCACATTTTTTTGAAATCAAATTCTTTTCCAGTAAATTCATTCAGGTAATCCGCTCTGAAATCGATAGCTTCAGCAATGAACATCCCATAAACCAAATCCTTCTTTTCCATCTGGCTTATCACGAATCCGATTGTTTCAAAATCGGGAGGCTTCAGCCACGTCTCAATCGCGCGATGAAGATAATAGCAATTCGATCTATTTATAAGCCGTATAAATTCATCGTTTTCAGGGTGGTATTCCGAGAGTAGTCCGTCTGCCACACAGCCATGAGATTTGAGTCTTTCCATGGAAACTGCTGCCGGCTTTGGACGAACAATCCTATCGTAGCCCATCATCTTATGAGGCTTTTTCCCTACCACTATAATTTCAGGTTGCTCAAATATAAGTTTTTTATCATAAAACATGAAACCTGCGCCAACCAAAAAAGAAACTGCAAACACAATTGCAACAGCGAGAGTGGTGTTGATATTTTTTTTCATATCCATTCCTTGTGCTTGAAACACTTACTATTCAATTATACGCCAAAACAAGATATTTGTTGCATGACAAGAACATTTATTCTATTTATTTTTGACTATTGAGATATTTCTGTATGAGCTTGCCATATTTATCCTGTGGATAATAGCAATTAGAATTAGGAATTTCGTCCGGATCCAAGCAGCATTCTCCATCAATGTGAACCTTGGAAGTTTTCTTGCTCTTCTTCGGCTTGTCATTTTCATGTTCACAAACGTTTCTTCCATTCACAATCCGAACATCGGAAAGAATTGGACCGGGAAGCCCTATGGTTGCTGGTTTTTTTGGTGCTGGTTTCTTGACGACCGTCTTAGCGATTTGACTGTTTTCACTTGGACTAAGATTTTCTGAAACAACCTCCTTAGCGGATTCTTTTTCCGGTTCTACAATTGATTCATCATTTTTTATTTCCAGCTCGGAATAATCTATCATCTTTTCCTGATATTGCTGAAAAACATCTCTTTGATCAACGAATCCGAGCGTCCTGCCTGCTCTTTCTTGATGAGCCCCATCAAATCGCCATGAAGAAAATTCTGATCCACCGTTTCTCAAGGATAAGGTCCTGATAACGACAAATACTCCAAGGAAAAATAAGAAAATAAAAATGAATCTCGATAAGTCAGTCACATATTTCGATCGATTAACCTTGTTAAACAATCATGCTCAATATAGGTTTTTTGTGAGCCTATTTTCTCTTGAGGCCGTAGCGAGCGAGAGCGAGGTCAGAGCAAGCAGTCATAGATTTCGACTGCGAGCGTGCTCTCAAGGGGAAATAGGTGAAACAAAAATTTCACGTTCTTTAATTTTTAGAACCATATATTACGCATGATCCGTTAAACATTAGTACTCTCGAACTATATTTTTCTTCATCAAGCTACAAACTGCGATAATTTCTTTTGACCGCGTCTAACGACCACTTTCCTGCCCCAAAAGAAAGCAACGCCAAGCAATTGGCAAGCAGAAGCAGATTATAATCCCAGCCTATTCCGGCAGGTGAAGTGAAAAAATTTGTTTGCATTGTAAATTCCAGAATGAAAATAGCTCCCAGCATTATGATTGCCAATCCTGCCGCCGCCCATCTGGTCAAAAATCCTAAAATCAAAGCTAGCGCCCCAAGTGGCTCGACGATTGATAGGAATCTGGTGAGATTCCACATGACATCAGACATGCCAGGCAATGGAGTCGACCAAAAAGCCCATTTAGCTGCTCCAGCATAAAGAAAAACGGCAGCCACCACTAAACGTAGAAGCAAAAGTGAAGCATCTTGAAATTTCCAACCGTGAACTCTCATGAGATTTTCCATATATTTTCGTGCTTTAAATTCATTAGATTCTTTATTATTTGAGATTTGTTTATCAATATCACCAAAATTCCCCACGTCGCTGACGACTTGTAATACAAAAAATTACGTAATTAATTACGTAATTTTTTGTATTTACTGTCGGAATTGTTTGCGACTTACTTTCTCAAGTGATCGCAAATTCCATCATTGTTTGCATCGACAAAATTTCCCCCTCGATTTTGTCCGCGTTGTCCACCCATCGAGCCTTGACCCCTGCCACCTCCTTGTCCAAGACCAAGTTCTGTTCTTATTTTATTGGCTTCGTCAGTTTTTCCAGCCAACATCAATTCATGCATCTGGGAAAAACGTTCGAAATTTTGCTCTGTCACTACGCGAGCTGCTCCGCGAGAACCCATTTGAGTTTTCCAAGCATTGTAATCATTGCTTTCAAATGCTTTCAGCATTGCCTCATGGCGTTCAGGGGTGTAGTTGGGACCAAATTGTCCCTGCGCTGGAGCTGCTAATGCGCTAAAGCTGTACACGCCCATACCAACTACTGCTAAACTTAGTGCGCCCAAGATAATTCCTTTTTTAATCATGTTTTTCTTACTTAATTTATTAATGCTAGCAACATATAAAACGGATGCTCTTTGAAAAGTTTTCAGATTATCTGATATTCATCATGCTCCCGGCATCCCCGTTATCCATAATGCCACGCCGTTGCCCACCAACATAGTTCATCATTCCTCTTCCTTCCCAAGGACGAATTTCAATCGCCCGAAAAATATCTCCGTCTTTTTTTGTACCGATAATTTTAATCATTTTGCCTTGCTGCATATTCGCCGCTGGCCTGATGAGAGTGTCCTCGCCCAATAATATTTTCCATTTTTTCTCATTTAAATCACTTATCTCCAGCTCTTCATCTGCAATAGAAATGATTGTTCCAGAAAGTAGCCCCTTATCCACCTGCATCCATTGTGATTGCTTAGTCATCATGTGTTGACCATAATATGGAACGCCTTTGGCGACCATTGCATTAAATCTGAATCCCCAGCCAATCAGCAGAAAAATAATTCCCGTAAAAATTATTCCGCCTAAAGACAAAAGCGACATCTTTAGCAGACTAAACCGGTAGCCATTTTCCGTTCTTCTCAGATCAAAAAAAGTGAATGAAAGAAAAGCAATAAGCAGCACTATCCAAACATAAGGAAGCAGTGACAGCGAATACAAAATGGCGCTTTGATGCACAAAACGATGCAAATCCCAATCCAGTTGCAACAACATGTCAAAAGCGATTGCAAAAGAAATGGCACCTGAAAGCACGGCCGCTAAAAAGATCGTCCAGATGCTGTATTTTTTCACCAAAAATTTCCAATGAGGCTCAGGCACAATGCCCTGCTTTTTTATTTTCGCGATAGTGGCTTTCGTGATATTTTTCATAAAGTTAAAAACAATTAATATTCTCTTCTTTCAGTTTTTTGAGTAAGGTTTCTTTTCCGCGAGAAATCAAAGTAGCCACGGTTCCTTTTGGTTTTTTTAGGATATCCATGATTTCCTCATAGTCTTTCTCCTCAATAAATCTCAGCACCAAGACTTCCTTATATTTGATTGGCAACTGAGCAATGACGGTCCTTATTTTTTGCACGCAATCCTTATCCATGATTTCTTTTTCCAAATGGATGCTTGCGGAAATGAGCCTTCCCCACTCCTCATCATCCAACGCATTTGTTTTTGGACGCGCATTTACTTTGCGAAAATGATCGATGACATGATTGTGCGCGATGCGATAAGCCCAGCTGGAAAATTTCAAACTTTCTTCATATTCGTTGAGTTTCTGATAGATCTTGATGAACACCTCTTGCAAAAGATCTTCGGTGTCCTCCTGCGCAAATTGACCGATGCGACGAATATAGTGAGCGAGTTGCGTTTGATAACGCTCCATCAAAAAACCGAACATCTCGGGATCCTTTTTTGACAATTCAATTAAATCAGCATCTGTGTGCCTTTCATTTTCATTCATATTTTCATCATAACATAGATAATACGTATTTTTCCGCTTTTTGTTTTCACCAAAAAAATACAGCCTGAAAGGCTGTATTTTCAAAATCTTAAGCTGACAATTCTGCTACTTCTTATAGCTTTCAATGACCGCCCTGAATTCTTCAGTTTCAATGAATTACCCCGGGGCAAGCCTCGAGGTATTAAACCTTTTGATATCTACACTTGCTCGCCTGCCTGCCGGTAGGCAGGGAAATGAAAAATATTAATTTTCATTTCGCTCACTTCGCTTGATAATAAAACGTATTAAAAAAATAAAGTTTTCATTTTTAAAGCGACTTCTTGAGTCGCTTTAATCTAACCTCTGAAAATATAAACTTTCACGAAACTATTTTTGAGTGTGGCCGACTGGGATGACATCTTTTCCAGTTCTCCATTTTTTGCCATTTTTAAAATTTCATCCAGATTTTTGCGAATAGCTTGAATTTCTGAATCATTGGCTTCACTTTCAACCGCCTTAAGCTTAATATCAGCTTCTTCATAAGTCCTTATCACGGCCTGAGCATCTTTGTTGTTAGCACCCTCCAATACCTTCTCCATCGCATCATGAAAATCCACTAAAGCAATCGAGAGCATAGAAAAACCATTTCTCTTAAGAATATCTTGAGTAATAAGTCTAACCTTTTCCAATTCCAGATGAGCTCCTTTCAAATTATTTCCCCTAATGTTTTCACCTGCCTCTTGAATAATAAGATCAATATCTTTCAAATCTTTTTCAAATTTATCATCTCCCTTTAAAGGGAAAGGCTCGTATGACTGATATTTATTTTTAAATTGAGCATAGGAAACAACAAGCTTATCATAATTATCCCTGGATTCTTTTTCCTCTTCCTGTCCCGTTTCAAAAAGCGTCTGCTTGTAAGAAACATTCATCCTGTTGAAATCTTCTATAAAAAATTTCTTACTAAAAAAAATACTAGCCCAGCTTCCTGCCAAAAGAAGTGCGCACGCATAAACAAGGATAATTATTTTTTGTTTTTTACTTAGCAGCATCCTCTGAGAAGATATTTTTATTTTAAAAATCTTATACAAAGGACAAAAACCTATAATTGCAAAGGTTGTCACCATCAAACCAAAAGCAAATAAAAATATTTGCCACCTCCCTCCTATCCAAAAAATAGATCCTAAAAAAGAAGCTACTCCTATGGATGTTTGAATTAATCTTTCTATGAATCCTTCGTTTTTCATTTTTTTAAAATTAATTGTTAATTTTTTTAATTATATTTTAATTCACTAACAATGACCATAGTATATTCACAAACATATTACTTTATCGTATGCTATTGACAGTGTATACCCCCCTGGGGTATTATGTCAAGAGCCGGCAATGGCTAATTTTTTAATAATATTATTTAAGCAAAAACAAGCACTATGACTAGAACAAAAGGATCTCTTATTGCGTCAGTCGCAATGGCACTTCTTGCTTTGGGATGGGGACTAACCTCAAAAAGCAATGAAAAACAAACTTCAAAACCAACGGCGGGTTTTATTTTAGCAAAAGAGTCAAGAAATGAAGAAAAAATTGAAATTTCCGGCTTTGCTAATGGAGCTAATCGTGCAGAAATTGCGCCCATGGCCAGCGGAAAAATCATAAGACTCTTAAAGTATGAGGGAGAAAAAGTAAGCAAAGGGCAAGCTTTGGCCATCATTGAAGCCACTCAAGCTGATGCACAATTGGAAGCTGCTAGCGCAACCGTTAAATCTCTGGAAAAAACAGTTTCCGAAAGCGAACAATACTATGATCAGTTGGTAGATGAGGCAAAAGAATCTGGAGCAAATGATGAATCAGTCCAAAGCGCCAAAAGAGCGCGCGATCTTCAAATTCAAGCCACAAAATCTCAACTAGCTGCTGCCAATGGAGCTTTGAAAGTTGCCAAGGCCGGAAAAGGAAATCTTACTTTAACTGCACCATTTGCTGGAACAATAATAGCAATTAATGAACGCGAAGGCGGTTTTGCGAATTTCTCCATGCCGCTTATCAGTCTGAGCACTGAAAATAATCTGGAAATAGAGACTTATGTTTCAGCTCAGCTGTCAAAAAATATTTTAGTCGGCACAGTGGCAACATTTCAGGCGCCCGATGAAAAAACTATTTCCGGCACAGTGACTGCAGTTGCACCTGGCGCTGACAATTCAAACTTCAAGACACTCATCCGCATTCGTTTGAATGATGAACAAGAAGCAGTTCATTTGGGAGATTTTCTGCGCGGAGAAATCTTGATTCCGCGCCAAGGATCAGCCATTTCCATTCCCAGAAAAGCGCTCATATCACGTGGAGGCGATCAGGTTGTCTTTGTTTTGGATGAAAACAATAGAGCTAAACAACAACCAGTGAAAGCAGTAGCGGAGAATGGTGATCTTGTCGATATCACAGAAGGCCTCAGTATCGATCAAAAAGTCGTTGTCGAAGGTCAACAATATCTTGTAAACAATTCAATCACTTCCCCATATGAAACAAAGTAGCATGCAAAACACTGAGCATCAGAAAAAATTAGGCCTGGCTGGAAAAATGGCCAAGGTTTTTGTAAAAAATCGGGAGTTGAACATTCTAGTCATGCTTTTTATTGTTATCTGGGGAATCGGAAGTTTCATTTTGATGCCGAAAGCTTACAACCCGGACATTGTCGCGCCCGCTTTTACCATCACTACTCAGTTTGCAGGGGCTAATTCCGAGCAAGTGCATGAGCTTATCACTCGCCCGATGGAGGATGTCATCAGCCAACTTCCAAATGTTGACCAGCTTATTTCACATTCTTTTGATGGCGGACAAAGTGTGGTCATGGTGCAATTCAAAGTTGGCACCCCAGCTGAAGATGCTAAAATTTCACTTTCCCAAAAACTCCGCGATAACGAATATCAAAAACCCCTTGGCGCCGCTGATCCGGCTTTGGTGACCATGGATCCTGAAGATGTTCCAATAATCAGCATTGCGCTGACATCTGAAATTTATTCGCCGCAAGCTCTGCGAAAGATGGCTTTTGATTTGGCTGATGAACTCAAGCTCATCGATGGAACTTCAAAACTTGAGGTAATTGGAGGTCTTAGCAATAATTTGCAAGTCGAGCTTGATAGCGAAAAAATTGCACATCATCGTTTAGCCGTTTCCGATGTCATCGGAGCTCTGCAAACTGCCAATGGGGTTTATACTAGCGAACCTCTTAAAAATGAAAATGACGTGGCGACCTTGCGCATCAGCGGCAACATCTCTTCAGCCAGCGAAGCGGCCAACATCGTGATCGTTCCAAGCCAAGACAATCCTGTGAGGTTGGAGGATGTGGCAAAAATAACCGAAGGACCTGGGGAAATAAACAGCAACGTGCATTTGACTGAAAAAAATGCCGCCTCAAAAAATGCCGCCTACGTTACTGTCGCCAAAATAAAAGGCGCCAACATCAGCAGCGTGACCGATGCTGTTCGTGAAAAACTTGGAGAAATCGAAAAACAAAACAAATTTCAAGGAATAGATTTTTCCGTGATGCGCAATGATGGAGAAGTCGCCCATGACGAAATCTTCACACTCACCAAGCATCTCATCATATCAATTTTTATTGTAGTTATCATCTTGATGGCTTTTTTGGGCATAAGAAATTCACTGATTGTCGCCATTTCAATTCCGCTCACTTTGCTCGCTTCTTTCGGGATAGGTTTATTGGCGGGACAGACAGTGAATCGCATCACTCTTTTTGCTTTGATTTTAGCGTTAGGACTTTTGGTGGATGATGCCATCGTTATCATTGAAAATGTGCACCGCACGATCAAGAACAATCCCGGCAGAAACAAAGCCAGCTTGATCATCGAAGCAGTGGATGAGGTTGGCATGGGAGTGTTCATGTCGACCATAACAATTCTCTTAGCTTTCATTCCAATGGCTTTCGTAAGTGGCATGATGGGACCATACATGAGCCCTATTCCTTTTTTCGTTTCCGTCACCTTGCTCGTGTCGCTTCTTATTGCCTTCACAATAAATCCCGCACTTACCGGAATCTTTTCCTCTCATAAGGCTGAGGAACGTGAAAATATTTTTGTAAAAACAATCCACCGAATTGAGGATAGCTACGCCGAACTGATTGGAAAATTGATCAAACATAAACGCAGGAAAAATCTTGTACTTTTTTCTGCGGCAACGTTGCTTTTCCTTTCTTTGCTGTTGCCATTGTTCAAAGTCGTTCAATTCCGCATGTTGCCTAAGGCTGACAAGCAACAGTTCTACATTTATTTGGACATGCCGTCTTCTACAACTTTCACTAAAACTCAAGGAATTTCCACCAGGATTGAAAACTCTGCTTTGACTTTGCCGGAAGTAATAAGCGTGGAAAGTTTTGTTGGAGTTCCGCCTATCTCGGATTTTAATGGTCTTTTCAAGGGAAGCTTTATGCGGGTTGGGGAAAACCAAGCAACCTTAAAAATAAATCTCGTCCCTGGTGATGATCGCAAGCAAACATCAGAACAAATTGCGATGCATCTAAGAGAAACATTGCTTGATCAAGTGTTAAAAAATGAGGGCGACGCCAAAATAACAGTCGTTGAAGATCCACCCGGACCGCCAGTGCGTTCAACTTTTTTTCTGAAGATTCAAGGCGCTGATCACGAACTACTCACAACCACCGCTCAAGATTTGGAAAAAATGTCTGGCGAAATAAGCGGGATCGAGGATCTCAAAACAACATTGCCCCAGCGCTCATTCGAAAAACAATACGAAGTTGATGTCGAAAAAGCCGGCAGACTTGGCATCGCACCGTCCTCAGTGATTGCCACCTTGCACAGCTCCCTTTCAGGAGTTAATGTGGCTCGCTATTCAGCCGACCAGCAAGAACGACAAGCTGAGCAACAATTTGTGATTGTCCGCCTGCAAAAACAGGACCGCGAAAGTGTGGCAGATCTCTCACGCCTGACAGTTAAGAGCATGAGCGGCCAGACTGTGCCTGTCTCCGAATTGCTCATTGAACAGCCGCTAGCCGAACAAAGCGAGATAGCTAGCGATACGCGTCAGCAAGTCATGTATGTGAGCGGAGAAATGGGTGCCCGCAGCGTGATGTATGCAATGCTGGATCTTTTCGTGAAACTTTTCAACTATCACCTCTCGGATGGCAGTGGCCACGTCACTGCTTGGTCTCCACTGGGAGTCACCTATGAAAATTCAGTTGGCCAGACCGTGACAATTCGCTTTGACGGAGAATGGAAATTGACGCTTGAAATTTTCAGAGATCTTGGCACAGCAATGGCTGTCGCACTCGTGCTGATATATTTCGTGTTGGTGGTGCAACTAAAATCCATTGTCACACCGCTTCTTATCATGGCCACAATTCCACTGGCTATGATTGGTGTGCTGGTTGGATTTGCAATCTTGGGCGCAACCAAAGGAACCTATTTCAACGCAACGTCCATGATCGGAGTTATCGCACTAGCTGGAATAGTGGTGAAAAATGCTATCATCTATCTGGCATATCTGGACGAGCTCAAAGAGCGCGGCTTTGCATTGGCCGAAGCGCTCATGGAAACAGGTCGGGTAAGACTACTGCCGATACTTCTCACCTCTCTCACTGCCATCCTGGGTTCACTGACAATCATTGCTGATCCTGTTTGGGAAGGTTTGGCTTGGGCAATAATCTTCGGGCTTTCTGCTTCAACCATCCTGACCTTGATTATTTTTCCACTCCTCTATCAGACATTTGAAGGCAAAAAATGGGACAACGACAAAAATTAATGCGCGATGTTTTGCAACATCTGACATTTAAAAAAGAATTACGTATTAAATTACGTAATTCTTTTTTAAATTCTTTTTGAACTTAAGAGTGTCTAATTTTTTCCAAGCACTGCTTTGACGTCCTTCTCTTCTCCTCGATGATAAACTTTGAGTGTAATTTCCTCTCCTGGCTTGTAGCGAGAAACAATATCGGCTAGCGCATTTCTTTCATTTATCTTTTCTTCATTTATTTCCAGAATGATATCATTCTCCACTAAGCCTGCTTTGTCTGCTGGAGATCCCGGAGTCACGGCAAGTTCACTTCGCGTTTCTCCTCGAGAAACCAAGGCTCCATATCCATAGGGAAGTTTGTTTTGTTTTTGAATACCCTCGGTGATGGGAAGATATCTAACTCCCAAAAATGCGGTCTCCTTGCCACTTATTGTCCCTGTATTTTTCACTTGTTCAAAAACTTCTCGAGCTTCATTTCCCAAGATAGCGAAACCAATATTTTCAGCGCTCGCCATTGCAACATTCACGCCAATCACGTTTCCTTCGATATCAAGCATCGGTCCTCCTGAGTTTCCTGGATTAATTGCGGCATCACTTTGGATCAAATTTTTAAGTTGCTCAGTTTTTTGCATCCCACCTCCGGCAGTTATGGAGCGAGAGAGGCCGGAAATGACGCCCTTGCTCACAGTGTTGTCAAATTCACCCAAGGCATAACCGATTGTTATGACAGTTTGGCCAACTTGCAATCCGCCAGAATCTGCGAAAGCAAGGTGCGGCAATCCATCTTTTTCAATTTTAAGAACCGCTAAATCATTTTTGGGATCAAGAGCGATGACGCGCGCTTTCATTTTTTCTCCCCGATTGCTTTCATCATTAAGATATACGGTATAGTCAGCTTCTTGTTCGCTCACCACATGCTTGTTGGTTATGATATACCCGTCGGAAGAAACCAGAAAACCAGTTCCGGCTCCGATCTTTTGCTCTTGAGTTCCATTTTGCCTTTGTCGCGGCATGCTGAAAAATTGACCGAATTCCTCAGGCATTCCATAGGGAGTGTCAAAATATGTCTCAAAAGTTGGAATCTGGGCTGAAGCTACAATACTGACCACTGCAGGCGACGCCTTTTTCACCACCTCGATCACTTGTGATTGTTCATCGACAACCTTTATCGGCTGCACGTTTCGAATGTCTTTTTTTTCAAACATTTCACCAAGCTCGGAAAATAAATTCTGATCATTTTTTATTTTCTCATATTTGCCCGCTCCCCATTGGATTGATTTCACCCCAGCATATATCAGCAGTCCTCCGAAAATGGAAGCTGAGATTAGCAGCGCCACTAATATTTTGAGCGAAAGGTTGAAACTTTCCTTTAATTTCATATTTTTTATTTTTAATATTTAATTAGCACCAACTAAGTGAGATTGCTAATTTAATTTTATAAAAAATATTTTTACTGTCAACACTTCATGCGAAATGTTTAGGCTGTTTTCGCCATGAACCTAACGATGTCTTCCACCACATTTCTGCTTTCACCATGGGTGGGATTATAGTGAATATACAGATCCGGTTTACCGTTAATTTCAATGATATTGAAAGGCTGAATTTTTGGATCCAAAGAAATGTCCTCGCACATCACATCGATGCCGACCAGATATTTTCCGACAACCTTCGACGCTTCTACGCATATTTTTTCAATACTTGGATGAACAATATTTGTCACGTCGCGGGTCTCTCCACCCTCAGCCAAACACGAACTTTTTTTAATATAAGCAATCTCATTTTTCGACATGACACTTTCTAATGTGAAATTTTGTTCGAGCAAAATCTGCTCCAATTTTTCATCAAATTCTGTTCGCTTTTCTGTCAGAGTCTGCTTTTTCTGGACAATGTCACGGATCGTTGAAACGCCATCTCCGACAGCATACGGCGGAATCATTTCAAGCGCACCAATAACCTTTTCATCCAAAATCAATATTCTATATTCTTTGCCGAAAACCATTTCCTGTGCGATCATGCTTCGATAATGTGGCAATTCCTCTTCCAACAGGATTATGGCATCCTTGATGTTCCCAATAAGAGGAAAAATTCCACGACTATTTGAGCCCTGCGCATCCTTCAGGATGATAGGATATCTGAGCTGAGAAAGTTTTTCTTTTGCATCAATCAGGCTGTAACTTTTCTTGTAGAAACATTTTGTTTCAGGTGTTGGCAAGCCATTCACTCTAAGCAATTCATTTGTAATGTCCTTGCACCTGGTCAGTTGACCGCTCACAAAAGATTGTCTGGTGATTGAAATTTTTCTTTCCAGCAAAATTCGCTTGCCAAGCACATTAATATAGAAACATCCTCTCTCAGGAATGAATTCTTCAATGGTTCCACCCATTGCTAAAACGGCATTTTTGATGATGAGAGGATTTTTTTTCATAAAGTTTTCTTGGTCATTAATTTTCCAAACGTGTTCTATCGCACAAGATATCAAGCATACAATATTTTCAATAAAATGTCAACTTTTTAGAATTGTTTAAGCATCAAAAAAGACGATGTTTCGCCCTTTTTGATGCTTAAACTAAAGACTTACAATTGCTTCAAATCCGCCATAAGCCATCTTGCTTACATCGAAAGGCATGGGTTTGTCCTTGAATTCAGCGCCACTCATGAGTGGATCTTTCATGACTTTGGCATTGACCTGATCCCTGTGCTCCCTTGACTCAAAAACAATAAAGGAAAAGATGACTATTTCATCCTCGCCAGCTTTCGCCAACTCTGGAAATTTCATGAATTTCATTCCTTCCATTTTTGGATCAAGATCCTCACCCACACATTCAAAATATTCCAGCGCGCCATGTTTTTTCCAAACTTCCCCACCTTTCTGAGCCATGGATGTGTAGTCATCAAGATTTTTCTTGGGAACCGACAAAACGAAGCCGTCAACATATTTAGCCATATATTTTAAAATAAATGATTACATATATAAATACATTTACGTGATAATCATTCTTTCCAGAATTCTATAGTCTTAAAATTTAAGACTGCTCGAAACATCCGCTTGATTTCAGGCTGATCCAAGTGCTCGGCATAAGTGTGCCTTTTGTAGTGTTATTAACAGGATCCACCCTATTGTTCCGACGCACAAGTGCCAAGGGATTTAAAATAGATCATTTTTACTAATAAAAAAAAGGGGCAAAGAGAATATCTCTTCACCCCGATAGAATAGGCTCTGGCACTTATGCTTTTAGCAGTTTCTCTGCCACCTCTTTAGGTTTGCAGATCAGATAGTTCATATCCGATCCAGCATAGAACGGACGAGTGCTATTCTCCCCCATCCAACTCGACAACCTCATGCAGCGAGTTGCGATGTCCTCAATCAACTCTTTTTCAGACGGGACGCAAGGCGCAGTCCATCCCCGGATTTCCAACCACCACCTTATCAAGGGGTTTTTGGTAGAGTGCTGCTGAATAGCTGCATCATGCCACGCTTGGTACATCTTGCGAATTTCCACGGCTGCTTCACGAAATATGGGGACAATTTCATTGACGCTTAGCGTCTTCCACTCTTTTCCTCCATGAAGAGGGACGTCCTTAAAGAATGCGTCAAAGCGTTCAATCACTGTTTCTGATTCCTGGTTGATGTCTACGTCGCAGACATCCACTATAACAGGTCCCTGATCCGTTTTCTCATACCCGACAACTTTCATAACTGACTACCTCCTTTATTTTGGGAATGTGCTAATACAATTGCGATGACTTATAAATTATGGATCATTGACTTAATATCCTAATACACAATCAAACCATAGTCAATACTTCACACTTATTTCGTCAAAAAGAACAAGAAAGGCTAAAAACAAGCCTCTTTTTTGACATAGCTCCGACGGCAATATTTACCCGTACGCTACGCTATCAAGTGTAAACTCCTCATCCAAACCATATTAGCAAATTATTGTATCCAGAACTAAAATCGCCCAGATTCAGGGAAGATTTGCAATTATTTTTGAACACGTTTGATTTTTAATAAACAAAAAAACCAGAAATCGCTAAGATTTCCGGCTTTACTTTTTTTATAATTATTTGAGAAGTTCATCGACCAAAGCCTGTGTTTTTTCCGCTTCAATGCGTTCCTCTTCTTCTCTTTGTCTGACCATTTCCTCTCTTTTTTGAATAGTAAGAGTTTCTTGAATTTGTTTTTCTGCTTCTTGAACATCATCGAAAGGAGCAGCCAAATCTTTATATTTTTTCCAAAGGTCATCAATTTGCTCTTTACTTAGAACTCTGTCGTCTATTTTTCCAACACCTCGATCAAAATCAAACTTCACTTTATGGCCATTTATAGTTCCAACATAATAACGAGCATAATGTGTATTGTCAGGATTTAGAGAATATAACTCACCATCAAGTCCAGCCTCTTTCCATTTTGCAAGGTATTCTTCTCTTGTTTTAGATGCTTTTTCTTCTAAAGGGCTCATTCGTTCTTCAGCCGCTTTGATTTGCTCAGGGGAGCCTTGATTGCCAAACATTTTTCCTTCATTCATAGCTTTTTTTATTATTTTTATTATATAAAAAGACAAAAAGACGGCTTTCACCCGTCTTTAATATGTATCAATTATAGCAGATTTGAAGGCACTTGTCCAGTGTTGCTGGTGCAAGCTTAAGGTAAGCAACAATTGAGAGTATTTTTCCATTCAAATTATACTTTATGTATCTTTATTGTAGCATAGAAGTTCTAATTTTGCTTATGGTTACAAAAATGGTAACAAAAAAACGAAGCTTATCATAGCCTCGCCCTGCTTGCTCCCCTTGGTAAACAAACTTAGAACTTTTAGCTGGAAAGAAATCATAAGCACATTGGAAAAGTTGACCGATCCTTTGCACAAAAAACTGCCCGCAGGAGAAATTACCCTGGGGCAGCACAATTAAGAACAAATAACAAGCAGGTTTTTAAAGTTACATCTTCAGGCTTGCCTTTATCAATAGCGATGGCAATTTATCCATGGAGCTACGACCAAAACCAACAATGAAACAAACATTCCTGAAAATGGAACAATCGCCCATTTTCCAAGATTGAGTGCCATACAAAAAAAGATTCCACAAACACTACAGACAAGCACTGTAAGCGTAATATAGATTTTTGTGTTATCTGAGCATGCTAGTTGCAACTTAAACATAAGACACTCTCCTCGTTTCGTTTTTATATTGCCTTTACCGGTTTTCTTTTCCAGCAATCACATTTTTTGTGACCAAATCCAAGAATACTTCGCAGACTTGGTCGATAACTTTTTTACATTTTCTGCAAACAACATTAACTGAAGTGCTTGCAAAGTCTAGCGCTATTGACTGAAAGTCATAATCCCTCATGATTGTCTCCTTTTTTACTAAAGTATTTTTCACAAACTGTCATCCAAGCAATCAATAAATTTCATTACTTGGATGACAATTTGCAACTTAATTGTTAATGAGCACTGATAAAAAAGTTTATCAAAAAATTTGAATCGAGTCAAGTCTAAACAGCAAAAAGAGGCTGAAATAAGCCTCTTTTGACATTTACTCGCTTATCAAGCCAGCTTTCGAACATTCGGCTGGCTAGAGAGTCTTCTTGATCCAGATACGATACTAAGACAAGTTGGCGAATTGTTAACCTTGGTTTAATAAATTAAAAGCACCACTGTGATTATATTTTAAATTAGAAGACGTTTGTATGTCCAGGCAAAAATAAAGCGAAGTCTTTTAATGCTTCTTGCTTTAATAATTTTTAAAATATACCGCTCTCCTCCGGGGATTCGATTATTGAAATTTATCGCTTGAAATAATATTTGTTGTAAAGGAAGTTTGTATTTACTTGCAAATTCAAGGTAATTCAAAAAATTAATTTTCTTTTTATTCTTATATATCTTTGAAAAAATGTCGGGATTACCGATAGCGCTTCTACCAATCATAACCCCGTCAAAATAATTAAGAAATCTATCGCAATTATTTTCATCTATATCTCCCGAATAAATAATAGGCAAACCCGTTTCTTTTCTCAAAGACTTAGCAAACCTCACGTCTGAAACACTCATATATCCTTGTTCAATAGTTCTTGGATGGATAGCAATCTCTTCGCAATATTTATTCGCAATACCTATTATTTTTTTTGTGCTGGGTGTTTTTCTTAATTTTATAGATAGGGGCTTTTTCGTATTGCACCTCATTACTATAAGTATCTTTTCAATAATTCTAATATCCGTTAAAAACGCCCCGTATCCACCGTCTTCGGCGAGCTTTCCAGGACAACCCAAATTAAGATTCCATCCAGAGACTATGGAATCATACTTTCTCATAAAACTAGCGATTCCTTTTTCATTCTTACAAACGACTTGAATTACAGGTTTGTCCTGTAGATATAGTTTTTGATTCAAGCTCGGAAAAATCATGTTTGTATATGTTCTTTTCGCACCTGCTTTTTTACAAACCATTCTAAAGGCGATATCGTTTATATCATCCATAGGTGCTAAATAAACTTTCTTTTTTTTCATATTTTAACAAGTATCAATAGTGAAATGAATTTATTTTAATTTAAATGTCTAATAACAAGGAATGATATATAAAAATTATGCACTTGTCAATCAAAATCGATCTAAATTAACTTATTACATAAAAGGTTCGAAATTGAATTTTATACAACAAAAATAAGGCTCAAATAAGCCTTATTTTACTAGCTCGCTTGGGTACGCACATTCCAAACTCTAGAATGTGAAAAGATGTTTCCTGATCCTGATATTGCAGTGCAGCGAATTAGGAAATTAACTTCAATGTGTTATTAAAAATAAAAAAAGCCCATCCACGTCGATTTCTCGATTGTGGATGGGCTGAGCAGTTTCTACTCCTAAGCTGCAGCTCTTGCTAATCCATCTTGAGCTTAAACGGAAACGAAAGCAGCTTCGGCTCTGTGTATACCGGAGCTACTTTGTCACTGCTTGGATCCTTCATGAGGATGAAGGTGGCTTCGGCCGATCCCGGCTTGTGCAACCCGTTCGGGTCGGGCTGTGGCAGCCGTTCCACACCGTACTTTCTCTCCTCACCCGCCTTCGAGGATATGTTATACGTCTGCATCGATTCCGGTGCGGTGAACTGGGCGGAATAGGGTATCGGATAGCTGATGGTTTCACCGAGATAGGTGAGTTTCCCTCCCAGCGCAGTATGGCCACGAACGATGACTGGACTCATGTTTTCCAGGTAAGTATAGGTGACTATCTCCTGGTCGCAGAGTTCCTGGATCATCCGCATAGCTTTGGCTTCGCGGAAGTTGACAATGTTCGGCATCCCAACTTTCGAAACACCTTCGCCGACGATCTTTTCCTGTGCTTCGCGCTGCTTGTCCTGAGCTGTCTGGTCCGGTGCGCAAGCCGAGATCAGAGTCGTGAACACTGCCATGATGATGAGCGTGAGTTGCATGTTTTTCATCTCCTGTCTCCTGTAATTTCGATTGAATGTAGTTGTTGACGACGCTTACTCGGACTTAAGTCTGCTAATAAAGCTGTTGAGGTCGCTCGGGAGATACTTCTCGTCGACCTTCACGGATTCCCGGATAATCACGGTTTTGAGAGCCGCCTTATGTTCGGGCGCCGCCTTCTTGTACTCCAGCATGTACTGCTGAAGTTCCTCGACTTTGCCGTCCACGTATGCCTGCGAGTTCTTGAAGGTGTCGTGCCGTACCTGTTCCTGCTTGGGAGCGAAGAACTTGTACATGAAAAACTCGTTACCCTGGGTAAACCACCCGATCGCCATCGAGATGATGATGATGAGGACGAGCACCGGCAACCAGTGCCAAATCGTCCACGTCGTTTCACGCCTTGCATCCTTCATCTCGCTCCTGTAATTCTCGTTACCTGCCATGATATTTTCTCCTTTTCCGTGAGTTGTTGATGCTATGTGAGTAAAAACTACGCCTCTTGCCTGTATACTGTACCAATTACAACTACACTCTAGTTTTTTATAATTTTCTTCTCCTTTCATTCTCTAAACTATTATGATAGCCACATTTTCAAAAATGCAATTATTACATTTTCAAAATTGCGGCCATCTTTGTTAAGTTACAACAATTAAGATTAGCACAAAATAATAAAAAAGTCAATAGCAACACATGTTAATATGCCATAGTTCGAAACCCATCTTCGGCAACAAAAAATAAGGCTCAAATAAGCCTCTTTTGACATTTGCTCGCTTATCAGTCCAGCTTTCGAACATTCGGCTGGCTAGAGAGTCTTCCTGATCCAGATACAATATTAAAGCAAACAGAACAATTATTAAGCTTGATTAAATTTACTTAGCCCCGATTGCTTCTTCAGGGAAATTCAAACTATTCAATAGATTGAAAATATTCTTTCAAAAAATTGTGAAATTTCTTGGCTGGATTCAA
Organism: uncultured Bdellovibrionales bacterium; assembly: GCA_964485555.1. GTDB lineage: Bacteria > Patescibacteriota > Minisyncoccia > Moranbacterales > GWC2-37-73 > GWC2-37-8. Next base: position 4,568 of record CAZAJN010000069.1, on the reverse strand, counting down.
TTTAGTAATGTCCGATTTTTGAAGCATATACAAATATGACACCGCAATTCCTGCTACGTATACCACAAATACTTTATCCAGCTCTCTATTTATTGTGCTGCCACTTCCTTTTTCATATCCTTGTAAAAAAGCTTCAAAAAATTCTTTTTTGCCGGTCAATCCCCAAATATCAACCCCTATCCTATAAATCGCTATGTGTTTGTGCCCAAGACCCCATTCTTCTTTCGGGGGATAGGTATCCATAAGTAAGAATTTCCCGTCAATATAAACTGCGTTGTGACTGTGAAAATCTCCATCAGCAGTGACTTCTTTGCTCAAATGATCACTGAACCAGTCCGCATGTTTTTCTCGCAGGGAATCAAGGTAGTCGCAGTATGCATCCACTTCTTCTTTTGAAACATGATCAGGAACATGATACATCCAGTCTCGCAAATCTTTTATGCGATCCTTGAATAGTTGTGAGAAATCTTTCTGTGGCGTTGGCGTGCCCTGAGCTTTTGAGATACTTTCTCCTAATTGCTTTCCAATTGCGTAGCAGTCTTCCTTAGTTATTCTTCCACTTATAAGTTTTTCGAAAAGAACGCCTTGAGTGTCAACACGCTCCATGACGAAAAGTATCTCTTCAGCTTCTTCTTTTTCTACTTCAATAATCACTCCATCTTTAACTGCCACGTGAGTAATGTGAGAATAAACAGAAGGGGTCAACGTCTTGTTCCATTCAAAGTCTTTTTTTGTAAAAGCAAAGCGTTCATCTTTTTCTGCCAAATTGCGGAAGTTCTTATTAAAGAAATCACTGTCATTTTTATAAACTTTGTAAACTTTTTTTTCAAAGATAAAAACATTAGAAATAACGGTTTCTATGTGTTTATGCAGAGAAATTTCATCGCGAAATTTTCCTGACTTTAGGAGTTCTATTAAGGTTTTTTGAGTATATTTTCCCATATAAAAATATTAGCATTTATCTATTAAAATTGAAAATAGGCAGAAGAAAGATCTCTTCTGCCTATCCTTGTTCTCCTCTTTTGTTGCATGCTAGTTACATGCCAGCACTGCGTCCACCAGAAGATCATGCAGGTAACCATTGGACATGATGTGTCCATCGATCTTACCATCTCGATAATGGAGTGGTTTTCCAAAAATGTCGGTCACCTTACCGCCAGCCATTTCAACGATGATATGGCCAGGTGCGGTGTCATGATGACTTTTCCCCGGAAAGATGGTGCCTGCAAACTCACCCGTTGCCACTGCTGCCTCGATGTAACCGATGCTACAAAAGTTGACGAGGGTTACACCCCGTTCTTCGAGATACTGGCAGACACGTAAAATATTGTACGGACATCCCGGCCATGAGACAAAGCCGACAACCGGACGATCTGCGAGTGTAGCAGAACTCACCTTGAGATGTGTCCCGTTCATCCATGCTCCTTTCCCTGTTTCGGCCGAGTACATGCGATCCGTGAAGGGGTCATAGACAACGCCCATCACCGGTTTACGTTCGTACATGAGGCCAAGCATGAAGGTGGCGACTGGCATACCCCAGGTGTACGGAAACGTGCCGTCAACAGGGTCAGTCATGATCTGCCACGGGCTATCCGTACGATCATTTGCTTCCTCACCGATGATGTCGACTTCGTCCGAGAGAGCTCGAATATGATCAATAACCATCTGATTTATTTCGGTGTCAGCCTTCGTCAAAGGAGTGGTATCGGATTTGACAATGCGCTCCATGCCGAAATGGGTGAAATAGGTCTTCATGATGCCACCCGCCAGGAGTGCAATTTCATGAAGGTTTTCCAACGTTACGGGAGCCATTTTCTCATTTAGCATGGACACTTCTCCTTTTTGTAGGTTGATGTGAATGGTAAGGAACTTTATATGTTAGCATAATTTTATTTAAATGTCAATAGCATAGCAATGCAAGACTATATGCATCAGTTCGAAACCCATTTTAGGTAATAAAAGATAAGGCTCAAATAAGCTTTATTTTACTTGCTCCCTCTGCTGAACAAATTTAGAACTTTTGAGTGGAGGAAATTTCAAAAAATATTTGAAGAATTTAAGTTGAATTACATATAAAAAGCCACCCTACCAAGTTTCCAAGGTGGGCGGCTTAAATCCTAAAAATGATAGGAGTTGCAATCAGTCAAGGAAGAAAAGTTGAACTGATTGAGGAGTCAAACCGATATCTTGTGGAACAACTCTCCAGTACGGTTTCCTGTCAGCAGCCATGTCCACCATGCCTACCGCTGAGGCGTTGGGAGTTATTTCCAGGATGATTTTCTTCTCCGAATAAGGATCGGCTACCGCAATGCGGAAGGTCTCTCTATCCAGAGTTGCCCTGGAAGTTACCGCAGAATCGAATATGTGTTCTCCTAGCTGCAGTTGAACTACCTGACCAACTCTGGGAATGAGTGGTGACCATTGGTCAAATCTTTTCTTTTCTGTTGTCACTGACTCTACCTCCTTGTATTTTACTTTGATAGATATTGAAATTTATACATGGAACCTTTTGCCTTTCGCTTTTCATGATGAGTCCTTAGATTGCTCAGACATCTTTTCGAGCAGCGCGTTTTAGGGCATTTTTTGCGCGGAGCTCCACAACATACTATTTAGCTCCGCAATTGTCAGCGAGCCAACTTAATCGTGCCTATGTCAGCGATTGGAAACAGAGATATTCTGACGCCTTCCACTTCATCACCAACAGGGGACTCAAGGAGACCCTCAACCTTCCCTCTCGTGTCCTCACTTAGAATGAAAGGGTTGACCAAATACAATAGTCCGCTTTCGCTGCCGCATTTTATGCCCTTGTACATTGTTTTATCTTTCATTATCACAAGCACCTTCATGAAGTTTCTCCTTCGCCTCTTTTAGAGGACTTTGGTTTAGTTGTCTTCTACTCACACAAACTGACAGTAAAATAATCAATAAATTTAATTATTTTACTGTCAGTTCATGATTTATTTTTCAAATAACAATGATAGTAAAGATTAATATGAATCTCAAAAGAAGTCAAGTCTGAATAGCAAAAAGAGGCTCAAATAAGCCTCTTTTTTCATTTGCTCGTTTATGCCAACAGCTTTCGAACATTCGACTGGCTAGAGAACCTTCCTGACCCAGATACGATTTTAAAACAAACTCGCCAGCTTTTATCATTGGTCTAAACCTCGCTATTTAATCTTTTTAATCCAGGACTTAATAATCATCGATAATTCATCGATGTTCCCCTGGAAATTATGTGGTGCATTTTTAACTATACTTATTTCAGCATTATTTCCCTCTAGGTTTCCCCTGAACCAATCAGAAATCTCTAAAATCTCCCTGTCCTTGTATTCATCATTCTCAGCCAATACAACAAGCTTGGGCAATTTTACACTTTTTAATAACTTAGGATTTTTATTTGAAGCATAGCTAAAAATTTCCTCAACACTGTCAGCAGTAAAGAGACTTATAAACCTTTGAGCATCGATAGTGTATGGCCAAATTTTTTCAGGCAATAACTCGTGAGGTTTTCCTTTTTCGATTAGCTTATTAGCAAAAGAAACAGCTTTGTTATAAATCTTACGATCAGTAAATGCAAAGGTATCAGCGAAATCACTCATTGGTGCCAACAGCAAAACACCCTTTACTGCTGATTTTTGATTTTTTGCAAGATAATAAACACTTTTCTGACATCCAGTAGAGTGCCCCATTAAAAATATATTTTTATTACCAAGTGTTTTCACATATTGAATAACTCCTTCTATATCATCAATACAGTCAGTGAAAACCTCGTGAGCCATCCCTATTTTATGTGATTTATATTTTTTATTTTTTTTATCAAATTGATATATCTTTGATATAACACCATTACCCCTATTATTGAAAACTACAACTGAATTATTTTTATCAACAATCTTTTTTGCTAATTCAACTTGCCCAAATAAATTACCCCCAAGTCCGTGCAAATAAATAAAGACATTCTCAGTCTTTTCCGAGCCAAAAAACAAACCATTTAATAAAAATTTCTTTGGAGTTTCAATTTTGATTACGTTATTTTCCATATATTATCTTACAGATTATGTGATTATCTTAACGCATTATTCAAAAAAGTTCTAATCCTGCTCAGGGCAACAAAAAACAAGGCTTATTACAGCCTCGTTTTATTTGCTCCCAATAGTTGATGTATTCAGAAGGCTTGAACAAAGGAAAATGGAAGAATCGTTTGCAGTTTTGGAAATGAATTTTTCTCAGTGTGCCATATAGAGCCTGCTCTACTTATATAAATAAAATATGAAATTTACAAAAAATATGTTGCTTCCAAGGTTCAGAAGGTTGCAGAATCCTGAACTTGAGAAGTTTATTATCAGAAATATCAACGAGGAAATTGTCAAAATAAAAAATGACGAGCACTGCGACCTAATTCAGATGCAATACTTTTTGGAGTCAGCGTTTTGCGGTAAGCAAAAAAGCATTATTTATAGTCCCAATGATGTCACAGGGAAATGATAATGTCCTAGTACAAGGAAGTAAAAATGTCCGCTTCTAGGTTAGGATAGTGTTAGTAATCAAAGCTAACAACTATTCAAAAT
>CAZAJN010000068.1:0-4666 GCA_964485555.1 uncultured Bdellovibrionales bacterium | reverse complement strand
TTTTGAATAGTTGTTAGCTTTGATTACTAACACTATCCTAACCTAGAAGCGGACATTTTTACTTCCTTGTACTAGGACATTATCATTTCCCTGTGACAGGTCGCCGATAACAGGCAACTTCTTCATCTCACCATTAAGTACGTTAATGATACCGATAATACTGAAAACTAACGCTATCAACCCGATAATTGGTCCGAACGGCAACCATGAAAGAACCCAGCCTACCAACAAGATCAGTCCTTGTTTAGTATGAAAATGCACAAATTTGGAATCCTTTTTCAGGAGAAGCGGAATTATGACCAAAACACCCAAATAAGACAAAACTGCCCAAAACTTATTTTCATTCACATCTTTTTCCCCAGTTGCTTGGGTGTTTTCTTGACTTTTTGAAGTTTTTCCAGATTCCTGCTCGCTTTTTTCATCTTCCATAAATATATATTTTTTAAAATTATAAACACAGTGACACTACAAAAATTAATACGTTTCATGCCTTAATAATATTCTAAATAGATTCTTCAATTTCCCTGATAATTTCTTCCGGAATCGGATTGTTCTTTGGACTGACTCCTGGATAGCGCCAAGCACTTATAATCACGAGCTTCTTAGGCATTAGCTTCATTAGCTTTTTAGCTTGCTCGCTAGTGCCAAACTTTGTGAATTGCGCTTCCAGTTTTTTCATTTCCAGCTCATCTTTTTCTGAAATCATGTCGTTCTTGGGCGAAAAAGGTCCTTTTCCGCGGAGCTGATACATCACCCAGATTTCCTGATTCCACGTGTCCGCCGGAGCTTTAGCAAAGGAGGAATTGTCATCGCTATCATCTTGAATTTTATTAAAGACTGGCACAGGTCTACCCCATTTAGGTTTCATTGTTTTTTGAGTGTTGCCAACCGGAACCATGACGGCAATCGTGTTCTCAACAATGCCTGTTTCAATTCGCTGAGGACTGCGAATCACGCCCAAAACTTTCTGCTCGCTGAGACCATAGTAGTGCATTTTTTCAGTCACATGCGCCGTCCATTGATATTTTTCCGTATTTTTAGGAGTTTTCCATTGCATAAACCGATACGAAACAACCTGCCTCGACTCGTGAAGACGTTCATTCGTCGATACGAGGCGGGCAAATTTAATACGAATTTACAAAATATTAAGTGCACTATCAGCATTCTGATCAAGAATGAGTGGTGTAAATAATCTTTTATTTTCCCAGTAACTTTTTATTTTGCGGTAATGTCAAATAATTTTCTTTTTTGCTAACTTTTTCCCCAGATTCAATTTCAAGTTTTTCCCTGGCATCTCCGGCAATTTTTCCACCCTTTTGAGCAGCAATTTTATTCTCGGAAAATCCGACTGCATTTTTGCTTTTTGCAATTGCAGTTGTGGATGCCTCGCCAAGCATAGAAAAAATCAACTCCAGGTCATCCATATGGTCTCTGAGATTTTCTCTTTTTAGACCCTTGAACTTTTTATATTCACTAGGAGTCATTCCAAAAGCAGCTTTGGAAATTTCAGCAGTTAGTATTGCGAACTCGGTGTCTTCTTTAACATCCCTATTTTTCCATTCGTTTGTCAATTCTTCGCGGACTGCGATACCACGCATTCTTTTTTCAATCCAAGCTTCGGTGTACCCTTTTGCTTTGTATAATTCCCTGGTTCTTTTTGTGGCAAGCTCCGGATCTTCAATTTCTTTCACTCGTTCATAGCCGACCATGGCCAGCCATCTTTTGAATGGTTCCGCATTCGGAGAAGGAACGGATTGAATAATTCGAAACATGGTTTCTGTATTTGCGCAGTCAGTTTCACGTAATTTCCCATCCGAAGCTTCCAATTTCAAACGTACGATTTTTTCGTACACTTCATTATATCCTTCTTGAGATAGCCTTATCTTCAAGTCACTCCAATATCTTTTTGGGATACTGCTTTCCGTCAAGGCTTCAATCACATCAATAATAGAAAACCACCACTCTTCCTCACGAAAGATTCTACGCACTTGTTTACCTTGAAAAATTGCAAGGTTGTTTTTTGTTTTTTGCATAATTTGGATGTTAATTTTTATATTACAGTGTTATTGTATCACCATGTCAAAATATTAGCAAAATCCGCCGGCAACAACCGACGGCTTTCTTTTTTGTATTTGCGTTTCCTAAAAAGCTGAGAAGCTAATGCCTAAGAAGCTAGTTATTTGTCCGTTCCTCTTAGCCTTGCCACTCGTTCTTCGATCGGAGGATGAGTTGAAAAAAGTTTGGAAATGCTTTGTCCCTTGAAGGGATTTGAGATGTAAAGATGCGCCGTGGCGCGATTGGCAACTTCAAGTGGCTCATGATCTGCAGAAATTTTTTCTAGAGCCCTGGCTAGTCCTTCCGGATGCCTGGTAAGCAAGGCTGCTGAAGCATCGGCCAGATATTCGCGCTTTCTTGAGATCGCCATTTGAATCATCATAGCCGCCAATGGAGCCAACAAAGAAAGCAATATTCCAATAATGATTGAAAACGGATTTGAATTGTCGTTATCCTCATCTCCACCTCCAAAAAAGGCCCAGTGCTGAAACCAATCTGCAATCAACGCAATAAAACCGACCAACACCACAATAACTGTTGAAAGCAGGATATCACGGTTTCCAATGTGTGAAAGTTCATGAGCCAAAACCCCTTCCAGTTCGCTTTTTTCCAGTTTCTGCAAAATACCAGTCGTCACACAAATGACGCCATGCTCAGGATTGCGACCAGTTGCAAAAGCATTTGGAGCGCTGTCTTCAATGATATATATTTTTGGGATCGGGAGTCCGGCAGTTATGCACAGGTTTTCCACAAGGCGGTATAACTCGCGAGCATTGTCAGGTGAAACCTCCTTTGCGTCGCTCATTTTGAGCACAATCTTGTCACTCCACCAATATGAACCGAAACTCATGATTGTCGAAAAAATGACAGCTATGTACAAAAGCGTGCTGTTTCCCATCGCTTGAGCGAAAAAATATCCAATACCAATCACAAACGCCAAAAAACCCGTGATATAGACCCAGGTCAAGCGGATATTTTTGTCAGCTTCCGTATATAATGTTGCCATATGAAAATCATTAAATCATTTAATCCCAAAAATATAATTGTATGAACTATGTCAATTGCGTAAATCCTTAACCTATATGAACTTAAATTCTGAAACAATTTTATTGAAAAGATCTTTGCTTGTCTGGGAATCTGCATTGAAATAATACTCTTCCAAAAGGAATATTTTTCCACCAAACTGCCAAATCACCATTTCTTTTACAGCTCCTGAAGCATCCTTTATTTCCCCAGTTCTTATTCCTGGTCTACCTCCAAGATCCTGCTGAACCCATTGTTCATTCCACTCTATTCCATATTCGTTCACCGCTTCCTTGAGTGATGAATTGTCACCGACATATTTGATGTCGACATAGATTGCAGAAGCTAGCGAATCAGATCCTTGAGATGAAAGGTTGTTCCGCTTCAGCGTTATGAGATGATCGCCACCATCATTTTTCTGCAAGGAATATTCGCCTGGGTATCGTATTTCAAAGCCATTGTTCTTGTCGGAATATACAAGCCAATTCTTGATGCCCTTTTCAGGATTGCTATACAATTTGCCCTGTGCTTCATTTGAAGCCATCAAAAGATTTTTGGTGACATGCACGCCGGAGATGTTTGAAACATGAGTCAGGTCAATGAACAAGTAGGCTGAAAAAGTTACAGCCGCAACAATGAAAACAATAAAAGCAATAATTGCTATGGCGATGAAACTATCACCCTCCTTTGAGTTGCAATCTTCAGACATCTTCAATTTGCGCCACCAATTTCAGCCTCTTGATGCTGAAATATTAATGGGAGTAAGTTTATTTTTTGTTTTGATTAAAACTGCACAGTCACATTTTCCTTTTCAGTTTCCTGAGCTGCAAAAAATTCCCTTTTGGTAAAATTCAGCATGCCTGCAAGAATGTTAGTTGGGAATGTTTCAATTTTCGTGTTGAAGTCTCTAACATTGCCATTGTAGAAACGTCGGGAAGCTTGAATCTTGTCTTCCGTGTCCGTGAGTTCACGCTGAAGCTCCAAGAAATTTTGGTTAGCTTTGAGGTCTGGGTAATTTTCACTGACCGCAAACAATGATTTCAGCGTACCGCTAAGCATGTTTTCAGCTTCTTCTTTTTGACCAGGTGTCTGAGCTCCCATGGCAGCTGTGCGAGCAAGTGTAACTTTTTCCAACAACTCTTTTTCATGTGTCGCATACCCCTTCACTGTGTTTATGAGGTTCGGGATCAGATCATATCGTCTTTTCAGTTGCACGTCGATGTCACTCCACGCTTCATCAACCCTGTTTTTGAGAGTAACAAGACTATTGTAGATTCCGATGACAACCAAAACGAGAACACCGAGAACAATTGCGATGATTAGTGAAATTGACATATTTTTTTATCTTCCAAACAATGTCAGAAATCTGTCACTGATGTGGATTATTTAGTATCTTGATTATAACTCAAATACGGTCTCAGGACAAATTCAAACAAGACAAACGGGCGCCACTTAAATATTAATACGTTAGGATGATGACTTTGTTTCAGTCCCTTGTGTGCTATAATGTAAGAATAATATAGTCAGGACTTACGCGGTTGATATAGTCCATACAAAATTGTTTTTTTGCGGCCTGCCTGCCGGCAGG
>CAZAJN010000067.1:0-29935 GCA_964485555.1 uncultured Bdellovibrionales bacterium | reverse complement strand
TAAAAAGTAATAACTTTTTAATTTCGTAATTTCTAAGTTCCAATTTCTAATTTCTAAACAATTTCCAATGACTAAATGATTAAATTTTTAAACATTGTTGAATTAATGCATTGTTTGAAAATTGAAAATTGAAAATTGAAAATTAGAAATCGTTTATGTCTACTAAAATTAAATTCAAAATAGTGACTCCAGAAAGAACACTCTTCGAGTCCGACGTCGATCAGGCTACGCTTCCTGTTTCGGATGGACAAGTGACAATCATGCCTGGACATCGCAGCTATATTGCGGCGCTGAAAGCTGGTGAGATCATGCTGAAAACCGACGGAGTTGAAACCCTGCTTGTTGTTTCAACTGGATTTATTGAATTCAATGACAATAAATTGGTGGTTTTGGCTGACACTGCTGAGGCTGCGGCGGAGATTGATATCACTAGAGCTGAAGAGGCGAGAAAGAGGGCAGAAGAAATCAAGAACGAAAAAGTTTCCATGAATGAGATGGAATATGCAAAAGTTGCGGCCGCTATTGAAAAGGAAATGGCACGTGTGCGGGTTGCGAAAAAACATCATTCAAAAGGGGGAATAAAGATTGACTAATGTGCGTTATTGGAAGCAGATATATGAAAAAGTGTACACTTTGCTGGTGTATGCTTTTTTATATATCTAATGTCTGTCGTTGATTTTTTTAACAATTTTTAATGGTATTGACAGTCATTTTTTTAAGGAGTAGAATTTCAGGGTTGGTTTAAATGAAAAAATCTTGTTGTTTTGTAGATAAATATTTCAAAAAGGATGCTCTGACTTTTCTCGGTCCTTTTCCTATAGCCCAAAAAGAAAAGTGTATGCCTCGTGCATGGGCTTTTTTGTTTGCTTGTATTTGGCTGACTCATGCTAACTTGAAAGTGTTTTAACTTATAATTATATATTTAAAAATAAATAGATATGGACAAGCGTATTATTGGGGAAAAAATAAAACAAAATTGGAAATCAGGACTTACGGTTGCTTTTGTTTCTATTCCTCTTTCAATTTCATTGGCAGTTGCAGCTGGGGCCACACCGCTCATGGGTGTTATTACTGCAATTTGGGCAGGTTTGCTCGCTTCATTTTTCGGGGGAAGTAATTTTAATATTGTCGGACCAACAGGAGCTTTGTCTGGAATTTTGATTGTTTTTGCAATCAAATATGGAGTTTCAATTTTGCCGATGCTGGCAATAATCACCGGCTTGATGACCTTGATTGTCTATGCTTTGCGTTGGGAACGTTACATTGTTTTTATTCCTTCGAGTGTGGTGCATGGATTTACTTTAGGAGTTGCCTTTATTATTGGCTTGGGTCAATTTAACTTCGCTTTTGGTCTTAAGAATTTGCCTGCTCATGAAAATTTGATTGACAATCTTGGTGAAAGTTTGGCTCACATGGGCTCCTTGCATTGGGCGACGGTAGCGCTAACAGTCGCAGGTCTTATTTTCTTGTTTGCATGGCGAAAATTCTATCCAAAAATTCCTGGCGTGATGGTGCTTGCTCCTGCTGGAATTTTATTGGGATATTTTTCACAAGCAGGAATTATCGGCGTGGAATTTCAAACTTTGTTTTCAAAATTCGGTAACATTTCCGGTAATCTCTTGGCTATTCCTAAAATTTCCTGGACGATCAACCAGGACATCCTTCTGGGTGCCGCAGCTGTGAGTGTGGTGGCTATCTTGGAAACTTTGATGTCGGCAAAAATTGCTGATGGAATGACAAAGACTAAGCATAACACAAGAAAAGAAGTTTTGGGCGCCGGTATTGCTAATATTTTCTCAGGTCTGTTTGGTGGACTTCCAGCAACAGCAGCATTGGCTCGAACCTCCCTTAACGTCAAAAGTGGAGCGAATGATAAGATGTCAGCAACCATAAGCAGTATTTTTATATTCATCATTTCTGCAGCCTTCCTTTTTGTTTTTAAATATTTGCCATTGCCGGTGGTGGCTTCGATTTTGATTTTCACTGCAACCCAAATGGTTGAACGCGAGCACTTTGTGAAAATATTCCGCAACGATAAATCAGCCTTTCTGCTTTCCATCATAGTGGCGATTATTACAGTAGTGGAGGACCCGATTATTGGAATATTGATCGGATCAGTTGCTGCACTTTTGATGTTTGCTAACAAAATGTCACGAGCCAAAACAGAGATTAACATTAATAGGGATGGAAAATTGATTGCAAGATTGAATGCTAAGGAATTTGCCAAAAGAACGGATCATGGAGATACATTGGTGTATCGTTTCGCTGGGCAATTGACCTATGTTAATGCGCAATCTCATATGGAAAATATCAACAGGATAAGTGATGGCACAAAGACAGTGGTTTTTAGTTTCCGCAATTTATTTTTCTTTGATATGGATGGATTGGAGAACATCGATGAAATGGTTGAGGCATTGAAAACAAAAGGAAAGAAAGTGATGATTTCATCTGCCAATGCCGCACTGACTCGAGCACTCAAGAAAGAGAAATGGTTCAAGCAAATGGAAGAAAAGGGTGAAGTTTTTTCTAACACAAAGGATGCACTTGGATTTGAATAGAGTTTTTAAGCCCCGCTATTTTTTGCGGGGTTTTTATGTGGTTAAAAATTGATTGATTTAAATAATAGGAATTGATGGAGGTGAGAAACTGAATTGACGTTAGTTGTTGTGTGTTTCATCGTAAATGCATAATTGTTGGTTTTTTTACAATTTATTCAAGTTTCTTAAATAAAACTATTTCATTCTATTCAAACACTGGGAGGAGTAAATGTCATCGATGATGCGTGGGAAAAAGAGGGGAAGCGTACTTCTGACAACAACTTTTGATTACGCTGAGGCGGGGGTGTGTAATGCTGTTGCGTTGATTCCTCCTGATCCTCGAATTCTGAGAGATGTTAGTCGCTATTTGCGAGATCCAGAAGATGGGTTGGGTTTGCGCGCATTTGATTTATCTGCACGTGATCGTTTTGCGAAATACTATCTAAGGGGATGCGAGGAAGAAGTAAAAACACTGGAATTGGCTTGTGAGGAACACCTGGTTCCATTAGTTGTGCTTATTCATAATGCGGAGCTGATAATCCCTGAGCGTTTTCATGGAAGTAGAAAAAAAGAGGAAGAATTTCACAGGGGTCGCATGCTTGAGTTCGCAACAGAAAGTAAGAGAAATCACCCAAGAGTGAGGGTGTTACCCGTCTACATCAGAATAGTGAATGACGGAAAAATGCTGGAGTTTGTTTCTTTCGAAGGATTGCTTCATGGAAAGACTGAGGAGGTTGTTTGGACAGTACCTTTTTCCTATAGAAATGTTAAAACCTGCAAATACTTGCTTTCGATTTGTCTTGATTATCGATATCGCAAAGAGAGTTTTGATTTTGTGTTTGCTTGTTTGAAAATTCCTTATTATCACTTACTAGGAACGCCTGGCTCTTGTAAAGGAATTGTAGATGGGAAAGAGACTGCCCTTATAAGTGTCGAGAAGGCGATTCGTGAGGGGGCTGAAGAGGGTGTTATTATCAACCATACTGATTGTGCTGCATACAAAAAGCAAATATGTGGCATGTCTCTCGCTGAACAGGAAAAGTTTCAGGTAGATCAACTACTGAAGGGAAAATCCATAATGAAGAAGATGGGACTTAAAGATGTATTCACATCCTATGCCCGTCGGACTCCAACTAATCTCATTGAGTTTGTGCTTGTGAGATGATCAGTTTTAAAAACCGGAGGGTTGCCACAATTGGCCACCCTCCTTCTTTTTTATTAAAAATTATATGAACATTTAGACAATGCAAAAAGTAAATTGAGAATGAAAATAAAAATATATCTAACATATTTAGATTCTGTTTGTTTAACTTAAATTGTTCTATAAAAAAACAAGGCCGGCGCGTTTGCGTCGACCTTATTGTTTTTGGAAATTTATCCCTTATAGAATGTGCAGTGTTGGCTGATGAAATATTCCATGTTGCCACCTTCTCGGTCAAGTCCTCTGAGATACAACATGGTTTCGTATCTGCTTTTGCTGAATTTTCCTTCTGAGCTTTTCATTCTTTTTATAATCTCTTGTGATGAACTGCAGATGGATTTGACTAAGGGCTTTGCGTCGTCTGGATGCTTATGTTGCTCGTTAAACTTCCTCATAACTTCAATTGTTGCTATGTATCCTGGCGCTTCTTTTTGGATGGGAGCCGCTTCTTTTCTTTGCTAAATAGGTGCGCTCATTGGCTCGCCGTGTCTTTGGGCGACTTCTGCCCATTCGGAATATGGATCTTGAATCCAATGCGTTTGAATGATGAGTGGACAACTTGAAACATCTTCAGACATAAAATTCTCCTTAAATTGTCAAATGAACTTCAATATATCAATAATAAAACAAAATCCCTGCTTTTGGCAAAGATTTTGTTTTACGCTGTGCCCGAGGGGAGACTCGAACTCCCATGATGTTGCCATCGCTGGATTTTGAGTCCAGTGCGTCTACCAGTTCCACCACCCGGGCGAATAATTCAAATTTTATAACTATTCCAGTTTAGCTATTTGCGAGGCTTTTGTCAATCTTGGCTATATTTCTAAAATAGGTAAAAAAATCCCAGGCTTCGAATGTTCGATGTCTGGGAAAGGTTCAGAAATGTTAAGCTGCAACGTGGTCAAGAATTTTTTCCTCCGACTTTGTTTTATCTGCGTAGTTGTTTGCCTCATTTTCCAGGTAGGAAGAGGTGAGTTCCTGGATGAGTCTGAGGGCGCGTCGTTGAATGTTATCCTTGTCATTGCGGCCAAGAATCTGCTGTTTACTGTTGTGGTCTTCTAGATCGTTGGATGCTCTGTGAAGTAGGTCATACAAGGGCGTTTTTTTGGAATCGTCGGCCTTATCCAGTCTCATGAATTCCTGACATACTGGGGTCATCCATCTTCTAGTATCAAACAATTCTTTTGGAAACTTTAGCTGGGAAAGCTGTAGTCCCCTGAAAATGATTAGTCTTGCCGCTGCATGATCGGCAATTACATGATTCCAGTCTTCATTCAGGATTATGTGGGCAATTGCCGTCAACATCTCATGGGGAATCTGGAATTTTTCTGCGATGATGTCTTGAATGCTGACAAGAATGGCATCTTTGGATATTATCGCTATGGCACCTCCTTTGTCTGTTTTTACGATTTCGTTCCAGGTGAAATCGTGGGTAAGGATTATGACGCGGTTGAGCCTCTCCTTGAAACACGGATCATTCACGTAATTTGATTTAAACATGGCAGTCTCCTTTTCTTGGAAGAAAATAAATTGAAATGCTGCACGAAGCTGTTGTCAAAAAACTAAAAGTTTCCAACAATCATTTTAATGTTTTTATTATACTCCATTTGAAAGCTTTTTGCCATTGTGATACAATGTGTCTACATGATTACATGTGGAATTTTCAATTCGCCAGCTGGCGAAACAATTTTCAATTTTCAATTTTCAATTTCAATGAATGGGAGGCATGATTCATGATTCTTTATTCATAATTCTGAGCCCGTGGCTAAAATCATTTCACTTATAAATCAAAAAGGCGGAGTTGGAAAAACCACCACCGCTATCAATATTGCCACTTATTTGGCCAATTTCGGCAAAAGAGTTCTTTTGGTTGATCTGGATCCCCAAGGGAATGCTTCTTCCGGATTGGGAGTTGACATTCGAAATTTGGAAAAGGGTTTGTATCACACTTTAGTTGGTTCAGAGCATCCTAGGAATGTCATCATAAGAGCGGAGGGGTCGGGACATGATCTGATGCCATCTTCACAGGACTTGGCTGGCGCTGGAGTCGAGATGGTGCATTTTGATAATCGTGAATTCAAGCTATACGACGTCTTGAGGCAGATAAGAGCTGATTATGATTACATCGTGATTGATTCTCCTCCAAGTCTGGGTCTTTTGACAATCAACGGTTTGGTGGCCAGCGATGAGGTGCTCATTCCTGTCCAGACAGAATATTACGCTCTTGAGGGTCTTTCTCAACTTCTTTCGACCATCGAGCTTGTTCAGAAGCATTTGCAGCCTAATTTGAAAATCATGGGCGCAGTGCTGACTATGTATGACCGTAGAAACAGATTGGCCAGACAAGTTGTCAAAGAAATGAGAAATCATTTCCCGGGGCATGTCTTTGACAGTGTCATTCCTCGCAGCGTGAGATTGGCAGAGGCTCCAAGTTATGGAAAATCCATTCTGAGTTTCGACAGCCTTTCCAAAGGTGCCAGGTCGTACAAAAATCTGGTCAAGGAGATGATTGAAAGAGATGAACAGGCAATCAAGGAGCTAAATAAGAAATTTACAGTGTGACCCTACGAAATTACAAATATAATTACAAAATTACAAATATACAAAATCTTGTCGTAGCAAAATTTTTTGTACTTTTGTAATTTTGTATAAATTTGTATTTTTGTAGGTTAATAATTGTTTTTTAATTCATCCAAATAATATTTATGTCTCAACAATTCGGTCTTGGAAGAGGTCTTTCCTCACTTATTCCCAACAAGCAGCCAGATCAAACGACTTCAGTCGATCCGATCTCTACTGCCACGCAGACAGTTGATGAATCAGCTCCACGAGTTGCTGAAAAAAAGGAAGAATCTATTCGTGGTGACAAGTTCATCATCGATATAGACGTTGACCATATCGAAGTCAATCCCATGCAACCCCGCCATCAGTTCGATGAGGAAAAATTGGAAAGCCTGGCTCAATCCATCAAGATCCATGGCATCATCCAGCCACTTATCGTCACACGGAAAGGCAGTCACTACGAACTTATTGCAGGCGAGCGTCGTTTTCAGGCCTCAAAACGCTTGGGACTCAAAAAAGTGCCAGCCATAATCAGGGAAGCTGACGAACTTCAAAAATTGGAATTGGCGATTATTGAAAATATCCAGCGTCATGACCTTAATGCAATTGAGGAGGGAAAAGCTTATCAGAAATTGGCAGATGAATTCCAGATGACGCAAGAAGAAGTGGCTATAAAAATGGGCAAGAGTCGTTCATTGGTGGCCAATAAGATGCGTCTGTTGTCGCTTCCTGTTGAAGTTCAAAAAGGTTTGATTGAAGGAAAAATAACCGAGGGTCACGCCAAGGCTATTTTGTCATTAGTAAACCCTGAAAAACAGCGTGCGATGTATGAACTCATATTGAGCAATAATCTGACAGTTCGGCAAGTTGAAGAAAAATCCAAAGAAGCATCCGTAAGATCCTACCAGCGCAAATCGAACACTGATCCAGAAATGAGAGCTCTGGAAAATACTTTGGTGGAAGCGCTGGGAACAAAAGTAAAGATTTCCAAATCGGGAGACAAGGGAAGAATTGTGATTGAATATTATTCTCAAGAGGATCTGGATTCCTTGCTTGGAAAAATAACTCACACGGAATAGAAAGACTAAAAACCACTTCAATTTTAGAAGTGGTTTTTTAGGCGCTGTAACAAAATAATTTGTACAGGTCGTGCTCAGATTTGCGTCAGATCTATTTGAAAAATTTTTCAGATAAAGATGATGTGAAGATGAGTGCTAAATGCGTAAATTATTTTGTGACAGTGACTTAATGCAAGATTTTTTGATATATGATAAAATAAATTAGTAAGGACATCCTTAAAGTGAAAAAAATAAAATGAAAAAACAAATTATAAAAATTTCTTTGCTAGCGATTTTATTCTTGGTCGGTTTCGAATCTGCTAGCGCTGATTGGGAGGCACAGTTGAAGAGCACCTTTTCATCGGCAAAGGTGGTGGAAACTTTCGATAATCTTCAAGACTGGACGCCTGGCGGTCAGTTCTATTCTTCAGCTGGTTGCGATACTTGCGCTTCCAATTCAACTCTTCCTAAGAACAATGACGGCAGTGATTCCATTTGGACTATTTGGAACAGCAAGGGCATGTCTTTTGAGTACACGCCGGGAAATGGAATATTTGCTAGAGGCGATGTCATTACTGGAAGCATTTCTGGTGCTACTGATACCATAGAAAGAATTTGGGAGCTTGACGGAAAAAGTTATATTCAAATAACAAGCACGGATGGCGTGCAACAAGTTTCGAATTTTGTAGCAGGAGAAAATATCAGCAGTGGTTCAAAAACCGGAACAAACATTCAATGGCCGCTTTTTATCGCCGATCATGGACCCTCTCATAATTGGCGTGGAACCGGAAAGTCGTTGATGATGGATCTTGGAGACAACAATGCGAGTGACTTAAATCCAGCTATTGAAGGTATTGGAGCTCAACGCTTGGGTACATACTTTGGAGACGGCATAACAGGAAAAAGTGGTTTTAAGAAAGCCCATGTTTTCTTTATGATAAAACTAGGGCCGGAGTTTTTTAATGACTGCATAACTCCTGATGGTCAGTGTCTTGCTGGGGGTTATGACACAGTCGGCGCGTTTCTTAAGATGTTTGAACTTAACTCTGGTTTTGTTGAAATAAGCAAATGGGGGACAGCTGAAGATCTAGTCTTGGTTGATCCTGCGGCTCCTAGTTATTATCGTTTGGATGAGTATGGCCTCAATTTCAGTGTTTTTAATTTTTATGGAGGCGGGGCTTCTCATACTAATGATCTGTATTTTACTAAGAACATACATGTAGCTTCAGAATGGCAAAATCCGGGTTTGTATACCTATTTACAGACACAGGCCAGTGTTCCTGTTCGCAATGGAACAACCTTGGATATTGAAAATTATTTTGAGAACAACGAATGGTTTGCAGTTGAGATGGCACAAGACCTGGGAACAAAAGATCTTGCTGACGGAACGACGGATTTTTGGATTTATGATCAAAATGGCGTTGAAAAAGGTCATTATGCATCCACCGAAAATCACCTCAATGTTTTCGATCACTATTATAATAAATTTGTCATGGGTGGAAATCGTGGAAGTCTCCATGATATGATTGGCGGATTGGACACACGCTGGTGGGTTGATGACATCGTGATCAATGATTCTCGCATCGGACCCACTTATTTTTCAACCCTCGCTTCTTTTCAGGGACCAGCTGATGAGACAGCGCCGGCTGCACCGACAGGATTGGGGGTGGAATGAGATTATGCCTATACTTATGCAGAGTGTTGTCTTTATGAATATGTGTTATAATTGTTTTATAAATATATAGTAGCTGATCTTAATGAAGAAGATAACTTTATTTGTTTCCATTATTCTAGTTTCAATGTTTATTGGTTGGCAAATTTTTCTGCGTGATCTTGAACTTGATGGAAAAGCTAAGCTCAATTGGAACACATCTGTCGAAGAAAATGTGACTGGATATAAGATTTATTATGGAACTTTAAAAAGAACCGAAGATTGTCCGCGGGCAGGATATGCAAAAAAAATAGAAGCTGGAAATAACACTTCATATGAAATAAAGAACCTGAAAGACGGGCAGACATATTATTTTTCGGTAACTTCCGTCAATTCTGCAGGCAAGGAAAGCTGTTTTTCTGAAGAAATGAGCAAGGAAATTCGAATATCTTTGCAAGATAAAATAAAATCATTACTTAATCGACTTTAATTTGAAAAAGAAGAAAAATGTCATGAAAAAACAAAAAAAGATACCGCTGCTTGCTTTTGCTCTTGTTTCTCTTGGAACAATCTTTGCATTTGATGCGAAGGCTGCGGGAACTGCAACTGTTTCGTGGATTCCTCCGACTACCAATGTAGACGATAGTTCACTTACTGATCTGGATGGTTTCAGGGTTTACTATGGCACTGAAAGTAATTGGGCTGACATTTGTCCTGTTGCTAGTGTTGATCAATATGTCGATGTTGCGAATCCAGCTGCAACTAATTACACTTTTAGCAATCTTACCGAGGGTCAGACATATTATTTCACCGTGGTTGCCTATGACACCAGTGGAAATTTGAGTGGATGTGCGTCGAATGGCACTGATACTGAGGTTAGTAAATTCATTCCATTGCAAGTTCAGGAACCTCAGGAACCTCAGGTGTATACGCCCATCTATCGTTTCTGGTCAGATCAAAAGCAAGGACATTTCTATACAGCCTCAGCAGATGAAAAAAACTACATCATTGCAACCTATCCGGAGAATGTCTGGAAATATGAAGGAGAAGCCTACAATGCTGTTCAGCAAGGAGCAGCAGACTCGACTGCGATCTATCGCTTCTGGTCAGATCAAAAACAACATCATTTCTACACAGCCTCAGAAGATGAAAAGAACTATGTGATTGCCAATTATCCTGAAAATGTTTGGAAATATGAGGGAATCGCATATTATGCCTATGCAGGTCAGATATCCAACACGAACCCGCTGTATCGCTTCTGGAGTGACACCAAACAAGGACATTTTTACACTGCTTCAGAGGATGAAAAAAATTACATAATGGTCACATATCCAACTGATGTTTGGAAATATGAAGGAATTGCCTGGTATGTTCCGACAAATTAAAAATGCAAGAAAGAAGATAAAACAAAAGTCAGGCTGATGCCTGACTTTTGTTTTACTGTTTAGCAAGATCATTCCTCTTCAGCTCGCGTCTGATGTGCGATTTTGCCACTGAGGTTTTCACAAACTTCAGCCAGTCGGCGTTCGGACTTTTGCGGTCCTTTGAAGTCAGAATTTCAATAACTTCACCGTTTTTTATCTGGTAATCCAATGAGACCATCTTGTTATTAGCCTTGGCTCCAGTGGCATGGTTGCCGATTTCTCCGTGAATAGCATAAGCAAAATCAATAGGAGTCCCTTCTTCCGGCAAATCTATGATGTCGCCTTGTGGCGTG
The DNA here is from genome assembly GCA_964485555.1 of uncultured Bdellovibrionales bacterium. Lineage (GTDB taxonomy): Bacteria > Patescibacteriota > Minisyncoccia > Moranbacterales > GWC2-37-73 > GWC2-37-8. The sequence continues at coordinate 19,212 of CAZAJN010000067.1, read as the reverse complement.
AAAGCAAAGATGTGGTTTTTGAAGAAATCAATCTTAAGACCCTGGATAAATTCTTCATCATCTCGACCTATTTCATTTTGCCACTCGCGGAGTTGTTTGACCCACTCCAACTCCTTTTCCGGAATAGCTTTTTTCTTTTTAAACAAAAAGTCGCGCCAGTTTTTCTTCTTTTTCCCCTCGCTGTACAGCCAGTGCGCTGCGATCCCGAACTCTGCTTCATTGTGCATCTTTAGCGTCCTGATTTGCACTTCCAGAATTTTCCCGTCTGGTCCGAACACAGTGGTGTGAATGGATTGATATCCGTTCGGCTTCGGCAGGGAAATGTAGTCTTTGATTCTGCCGATCATCGGACGATATTTTTTATGGACCACCCCTAGCGTCTCATAGCAGTCCGCAACTTCATTGACAATTATTCTTACAGCTGCCAGATCATAGACACGATTGATGTCCATGTCATGTTTTTGCAGTTTGAGATACAAACTATAAACACTTTTTGCTCTTCCGTGGATTTCTAAAACATCAATACCTTCCTTTTTTATGTCAGTCTCAAGTTCATGGATCGCTTGATCGACGTATTGTTTTCTTTGTTTGTAATCCTTTTCTTCCAGTTCCTTGACTGCCTGGTAGTTTGTTGGATCAAGATATTGAAATGACAGGTCTTGAAGCTGCGTTTTTATTTCTCCCATTCCGAGTCTGTTGGCAATCGGCGCAAAAACCTCCATGGTTTCTCTGGCAATGCGCAGTTGTTTTTCAGGAGGATTGTGCTGCAATGTTTGCATGTTATGTAGCCTGTCGGCCAACTTTATGATGATGACTCTGATGTCAGTTGCCATGGCGATGAACATCTTGCGCAGATTTTCCAGAAAATATTCTTCATGCGAGCCTCGCAGTTTTATCTTTCCAAGTTTAGTCACTCCGTCCACCATGGCTGCAATTTCTTTCCCGAAAGTTTTCTCAACTTCTGCCATGGTGACTTGGGTGTCCTCAGGCACGTCATGCAAAAGACAGGCGGCAATTGTTTTGCCCCCCATGCCTATTTCTGCCAGAATCTTGGCGGCGGCCAATGGATGTTGGATGTAGTCTTCCCCTGAGCGTCTTTTTTGACCTACATGGGCTTGGAAAGCAAATTCGTAAGCTTTCTTTATGACAGCAACACGAGCCTCGCTAGGAGGATTTTTGAGCGCCCTTATGACATCTTCTATGGTAAGTTTTTTCATATATCTCCTAATACGTTTGGGGTAATATTAATCTTACTTACAGTATAGGATATAGTTGCCCGTACAGCAATTTAAATTTGCAAAAAACAGGATTATATGCAATATGTAGATCCAACTACTTAGTACCAAGTGCATTTTTTGTTTTGCTATTTCCTTTTTGAGCACGTCCTTGACCGAGATCTATGGTCAAGGACTCAAGAATTACTGCTCTGAATTGTTGGCCAAAAAGAAAACAGCAAAACAAAATATGCTAATTGTAATTATTTAATTGATACGACTAAAATTATGCATTCTCAATAAATTCGCATGAAAAAATCAGCACTTTTATGCTGATTTTTCGTGACTCATGCGTTTCTATTACTAAAAGGCTAAAAAGCTAACAAGCTAACGAAGCTAAGAAGCTATTTTGCTATTCCTGATCTTTGCTGAAGCCACATTCCTTGTTTGAGCATGTGATCTTGCCTTTGGCTGCAAAAGCAAGCGGTTGCCCGCAAGTAGGGCAGGCTTCGCCGGTAGGTTTGTTCCACATCACGAAATCACACTGCGGATATTTGTTGCAACCGTAGAACATCTTTCCTTTTTTCGATTTTCTTTCAATGACATCGCCTTCTGAGCATTTAGGGCATTTCACCCCGGTCTTTTTCTCGATATTCATGATGTTTTTGCATTCCGGATATTTGCTGCATCCAAGAAACGCTCCGAATCGTCCGCGTTTAACAGTCATTGGAGCTCCACACTTGTCGCAAATCACACCTGAATTTTCTTCTTCTTCCTTTTTCTCCGATTCTGTTTTTTCGGTGTATTTGCAAGTTGGATAATTCTGACAAGCGATAAATTTTCCGAAGCGACCGAATTTCATGATCAATTCTCCGCCACAAGTAGGGCATGGTCTGCCGAGTTTTTCTTGCAAGTCTTCCTTTTTGACGCTGTCTGTTTTTTCCTCCAAACGTTTATGGAAAGGCTCATAGAAATCGCGGATGACAGGTACCCATTTTTTCTCGCCCTCTGCGATGTCATCGAAACTCTTTTCAATGGTCGCTGTGAAATCTATACCAACTATTTCTGGAAAATGTTCAACCAATAAGTCGTTGACCGGAAAGCCAATTTCCATTGGAAAAAGTCTTTTGTCTTCGTTTTTGTCGACATATTTTCTTTCAATAATGGTGGAAATGGTGGGTGCATAGGTTGAAGGTCGTCCGATCCCATGCTCTTCCAAAACCTTAACTAGCGTGGCTTCATTGTAGCGCGGAGGAGCGGAGGTGAATTTTTGAACCGGCAAAACTTCCAAAACATTCAGATCATCACCTTCTTTCAATGGTGGCAGAAATGATTCAGCCTGCGCGGCTCGCGTCGCATAGACCTTCAAGAAACCGTCAAAAATCACAGTCGAACCGGAAGCGCGAAGCAGATATTTATTTTTTGCTCCCTGCGCTTCAATGTCAGCTTTGACGGAAGAAAGTTTAGCGCTTTGCATTTGGCAAGCAATCATGCGATTCCAAATCAGACGATAAAGTTTATGCTGGTTTGCTTCCAGCAGAGGGAAGAGTTCATCAGGAGTTTTTTCCGGATCTGTCGGCCTGATAGCTTCGTGGGCTTCTTGGGCTGATTTGGATTTTGTTTTGAAATACCTCGGACTTTCCAATGAATATTCCTTACCATATTCTTTTTCGATCAATTTTCTTGCGCTCATGAGTGATTCCAAGGAAAGGTTCATGCTGTCAGTTCGCATGTAGGTGATATATCCTTCCTCATACAATTTCTGAGCTATCATCATGGTCTGCTTGGCTGAAAAACCGAAACTACTGATAGCGGCTTGTTGCAAAGTTGAGGTGGTGAATGGCGCGGAAGGATTCCTGAGGGTTTCTTTTTCTTCAACTTTCAAAACTTTACATGCAGCGTCGCGAAGTTCCTGTGAAATTTCTTCGGCAGTTTTTTTGTTAGTGATGACACTTTTCTTGGTTTTATAATCTCCAGTGAAAAGTTTCAAGGTGATTGTCTGCTCGATTTTTTCACCATTCTTTTCAATAAGGTTTGCATCTAGTTTTTCTTCTGCACCTTCTTTTTGCATCTGGGCCGAAATTGTCCAAAATTCCTCAGCTTCAAATTTTTGTATCTCACGTTCACGCTCCACGATCAAGCGCAACGCCACGGATTGCACGCGTCCAGCGCTGAGGCCTCGGCGAATTTTTTTCCAGAGAAAGGGCGACAGCTCATATCCAACCAGGCGATCAAGCACGCGGCGAGCTTGTTGAGCATCAACCAGATTCAAATCGATAGTTCTTGGATTTTTAAGGGCGTTTTCGATGGCGGTCTTGGTGATTTCATGAAAAACGATACGCGAGTAAGGTTTCTTATTTTTTTTGTCCAAACCTAAGGCTTCAACAAGATGCCATGCAATAGCTTCTCCTTCACGGTCTTCATCGGATGCCAGGATGACTTCCGTGGCCTTGATCGCAAGCTTTTTCAGCTCCGCGACTTTCAAAATTGATTTGTCCGGAATGACATATTTTGGTTCGAAATCTTTTTCGATATCAATCCCCATATCGCTCTTGGGAAGATCTCGCACATGACCAAAAGAAGATTTCACTGTGAAATCTTTGCCTAAAAATTTTGTGATAGTTTTCGCCTTGGTAGGAGACTCAACGATGATAAGTTTCATTTGATAGCTTCTTAGGATTTAGCTTCTTAGCTTTTTAGTGTAACAATGTTTCTAAAAAGCTGAAAAGCTAATGCCTAAAGCCTGATATAGTTTTGTCCTCCCACATTTCTGATCAAACCTTTTATCTCCAATAAAGCCAGGGTGGATGATATGGCGGATGTCTCTAGTTTAGTCAGTTTGGTTATTATGTCAATGTGAAGACTTTCATGGCTGAGCTCTTGGTATATTTTTTCTTCTGTCTGTGAAAGTCCCGTGGCTGCTCTGGGGGATGGTTTGTTTTCGATGTAATCAAGTCGCAGTTCTCCAATGACATCCATTGCTGAACTGACGAGTTTTGCTCCTGCCTTGATCAATTTGTGTGTGCCGGTTGATTGGGGAGAAAAGATTGACCCTGGCACTGCAAAGACTTCTCTATTATAATCCAAAGTCAAATTGGCTGTGATCAAGCTGCCGCTCTTCTCGGCTGCCTCAATGACCAATGTTCCCAGGCTCATCCCTGCCATGATTCTGTTGCGAGCAGGGAATGTCCAGATTTCAGCTTTGGTTGGAACTGAAAATTCGCTGATAAGCAAACCTCCACCAGCAAGAATGTCTTGAGCGAGATTGAAATTTGAGCGTGGAGCAAGATTTTGATCGTCAAGGCTGTTTCCAAGGACAGCAATCGTTTTGCCGCCAGCTTCCAATGCTCCGCGGTGGGCGCAGGCATCGATGCCAAAAGCCAGACCGCTGACCACACAGATGCCATTTTTCGCAAGGCTTTTGGCAAAGCCATGAGCTGCTTGGATTCCATAGCTGGTCAGTTTGCGAGAGCCCACTACTGCGATCAACGGAAGTTTCAGACAAGCCAGATCTCCTCTTGTATAGATGAGGTGCGGATTATCTGGAATCTGCTTCAGCAGGGCGGGGTATTGCGGGTCTTTTTCTGTGAAAACTTGGATATTTTCTTTTTCCAATTTCAACCATTCTTGTTCAGGGTCAATAGATGGTCTTTTCTCTATGATAATCCTGGCCACATCTTCACTGATGCCGGAGTTGGTCAGTTCATCAAGACTTGCATGCCAAATTTCTTCAGCTGTTTCGAAATGATTGACCAACAGTTTTAGCTTCTTTGCTCCAAGTCCCTGAATAGTGTTGAGCGCGTTGAGATATTTCATGGTTAATTTTGTGAAGTATCTCAATTATAGTTCTATCTATTCATATTGACAAATTGCCAAAAAGGGAGTATAATAGAAGTATAGATAGAAATGTTATTTTTCAAACTTATTGGCTTATTTAAGCCTTATAATAGAAATGGGTGTTTCAAAAGGTGAGTGTTTAGCATCTTAACAGGCCAAAAAGGAGGTAGGGCCATGATGGATCAATTGATTATCATAGTGTTCCTGCTGGTTATTCCGTTCGCATACTTTTTGCAACGGGTCTTGGATTCTAAAATTGCCAAAATATTCATCCTTGATCCATTCTGTAGGCTGATGGATCAAACAATCTTCTACCAAACCTCCAAAGCTCTGCGCATTGAACGCAGAAAAAATCCCCTGCCTCGCTTTTGTGAGGAAAGGAGAATGCAGTATGTGTTCAATGAAAAAAGATGACTGACGCTGTGCCCAGACCTTGATTGTAAGGCCGGGGCATTTTTTTATGGCAAGTTTTTTATGATTTCTTTTGAAATGTTTTTTATCGTTTCCAATTCCTCATCTGAAAATTTTTGCAAAACAAAATCACTGCCACTCATCAGGCGATTTTTTTTGAGTTCAGCTCCTTCGATTCCGAGACGCACGCGCTTGAATTTCTGTGTGCCAAAATGGTCAATAATGCTTTGAATTCCGTTGTGACCAGCCGCAGAAGAATCGGTGGAAACTTTGAAAGCGCCAAGATCAATATCAAGATCATCATGAATCACTGCGATGTCGTCGGCTGAAATTTTATAAAAATCAGCAACAGCTTTCACGCTTTGCCCTGAGAGATTCATGAATGTTTGGGGTTTGGCTAGAATTATTTTTTCTCCATCCTTGTTGCTCTCTGAAATCTCGGCATTGAATTTTTTGTTAAATTGAAATTCTGAAAAATTCCAAACTTTTCGAATTTCATCCAAAACTATAAAGCCGGCATTGTGCCTGGTGTTTTCATATTGATCTCCTGGATTGCCGAGGCCTATTATTAGTTTCATTGGTAGTGTGACATGTAGCAGACAGCGTGTAACAAAATGAATTTCTTTGCTACGTGCTATATGCTAGATGGAATTTCTTAAATTTTATTAGCATTACTTTGATCTATTCATAAATTCAAATTTCTTCTTGTGTATTTTGCGCTTTGTTGAATTCTTCAATACTGTCTTCATCATATTTGTAGGTTTCGATAAGATCGCTTCCTAATGTTATCACAATGTCATCGCTCGCATCTTCCTGGTTCATCGGGTTTTCAATTGATAATTTGGCAGGAATTTTTTTGATCAATTCATCAAGGGTGAAGATTTTGTTCCCATTTTCTATTTGCGAGACAGTTGTTTGGGTTTGAATTGATGCGCTCTCAGCTGAGTTTGCAATTACGCGGACATTTTTGAAGTTTAGTCTTTCGAGCAGGAGCAGTCTTATTTTGTCGGCAAGATTGTGATCACCACTCTTGTTGATGATCGCAAGCGAGGCATTTTCATCTGTCATGAGTTGGCGACGTTTTTTTATTTCATCCTGGTGAAAAATGTTTTCCGTGACTTCTTGAATTTCACTGTAATTGCCGACGCGTGGAATGAGTATGAAAGCGTTGCCATTCTTGGTCGGAATGTGTGAAACCTTCAAGAGACTTTCTTTTTTCCAGGCATCAACCACGACATTATCTATGTTTTGCAAATCGACAATTTTGCTGAGTGTGATGAAGCTTTCAAGATCCTTGATGGTGATGTCTGTTTTGATATTTTCTCCCAAAGTGTCGAGAATGTTGTTGATCGCAATTACGTTGAAAATTGTCTTCATGGAAAACAATTTGTTTTTGACTGCTTGTATGACTTGCTGTTGTCTTTTGGCTCTTCCAAAATCACCTTCCGGATCATCATGTCTTTCGCGCACATATTTCAAGGCCGTTGCTCCATCCAGGTTGTGAAAACCTTTGGCGAGCGAGAAGGTTTGATAGGAATAGTTTGGCCCTGGATAGGTCGGGTCATAGATGTCTCTTTCGGAAACAATATTCACGCCTCCTATGTGGTCAATCATTTTTTCAAAACCATCAAAATCCACAACCACGTAGTAATTGAGTTTAAGTCCGGTTATTTCTTGCACGGCATTGCGCACCAGTTCTACGCCCTGGCCTTCTTTTATGCCGATAGGATAGAGGCTGTTGATTTTGGCAAAGGAATTGGAAATCCGTATTTTTTCAATTGATGATTTTTCGTTGACATCAGCTGTGGTTATGATGGGCGCATAAAAATCTCTGGGTAAAGAAAGAAGTGCAACCTTTTTGCTTTCCGTGTCTATACTCATGATCATAACGGTATCGGTCAAATTTCCGCCTGGCTTGTTTTGTCCAGCTGCTCCAAGCAATAGTATGTTTATTCTTCCGTCTTCTTTGCCTTTGAGATCCATTTCATTTGCAGGAACGATCGTATCTGCCAGAGCCCGCACGCTTTGAGATAGGGTTGTTTGGGTTTTTTCTTGGGAATTCATCTTTCTGCTGACTGAGCTTGTCTTCCAGATGAAATAAGTGGCTAATATCAAAATGATCGCAATCACAAAGATCAGCATGAAGACCAGCGCGCTTTTAATTTTTGTTCCTTGTTGGAATTTTTTTTCATGCTTTTCCATGTGAAAAGCCTCTTCCTTGGATATGAAAAGTTCCTCTCTCTTTGGGAGAGGGATGTTTGCCGTCGGAATCAGTTTTTTTTTCTGATAGTCGGGCCGCTTTGGAGTCGCGGGGACTCTTTTCCTTAAGCTGTCCATATCAACATAATACCCTAATTAAAAGTCAAAAGTCAAAGAAGATAAAATGTTATTGATGTTTCAGCTAAGGTTGCGTGTTGGCGAAAAAACGCTTAAATTAAAGCATATTTGGCCTTGCAATTGAGTTAAAAGTGTGGTAATATGGTTGCAATTGCCGGAATGTTTGCAGGGTGATTTGAGAAAATTAAGTCAAGCGCTAATCAAAGTGCAAAATATGGAAAATAAAAATGAAATCATAGAGACAGATGAAGATGTATATTATGGTGTGGGGAGTTTTTTGTGGGAAGTGGTGAAAGTTTTTTTCTGGGCGCTGGTCATCATTGTGCCAATCAGGGTTTTTTTGTTTCAGCCGTTTTTCGTGCAAGGCGCAAGCATGGAAGCCAATTTTCATGACGGAGATTATTTGATTATAAACGAGTTGGGATACAAAAAGACGGATGTGCGAGCGGGAGAGCTCCATCTTTTCAATGTTGAAACTTTCAAGGATTTGAAGCGTGGAGATGTGGTGGTGTTTAGATATCCAAAAGATCCCAAACAATTTTTCATCAAGCGAGTGATTGGACTTCCTGGCGAACAGGTGAAAGTGGAAGGTGGAAGGGTCACAATCTTCAATAACGAAAATCCTGAAGGATTTGTGTTGGATGAAAGCGCCTATCTCAAAGATCATCTGGTGACAAATGGCGCAGTGACCAGCTCGCTCAACACTAAAGAATATTTTGTAATGGGGGATAATAGGCAGTTTTCTCATGATTCCAGAGCTTGGGGACCTTTGCCGAAGGATGATGTGGTTGGGAAGGTCTTGGTGAGAGCTTGGCCAATTCCAAAGATGGGAATATTCTAGAATTTTCAATTCGATTGTAATTTAATTTATAATTTTTAAAAAGCTTTTATCTAAATGATGATTTAGAAGTTGATGGTTGATAAGATCGGCGAAGTTTCTGTTTGTGGGTTTGCAATCTTATGAACTCTATAAACTTTCATAACGTTATGGCGCAATTATCAGTTAAAAAAGTAAAGAAAATTTCTACAAAAAAAATGGATAAAAAAAACGTCAAAGCTCCAGCTGGAACTAAAAAGGCTGCGAAGAATGCAAAGGTGCAGGTGGAGGAAGAGTTGTTGTTGCAGACTCCACGTGGAATGAGAGACATCCTGCCTGGCGATCAGCCTTATTGGGATCAGATCAGGCGAGTGCTTACGCGTATTTCTTTGGAATATGGATTCGGAAGAATTGATACGCCGGTTGTTGAATATGCCAATTTGTTCACTCGCTCAGTTGGCACTGGAACAGATATCGTTGATAAAGAGATGTATATTTTCAACACCAAGGGTGGAGACAAGGTTACGCTAAGACCTGAATTTACGGCTGGGATTGGGCGAGCATACATCCAACATGGCATGAATGTTCTGCCAAAACCTGTTAAATTATTTTCAATGGGACAGATCTTTAGATATGATCGTCCGCAAGAAGGACGCTATCGCGAATTTTGGCAAGGTAACTTCGAAGCGTTTGGAGAACAAGATCCAATTTTGGACGCACAACTCATTCAATTGGCTCACAGAGTTGTAACAAGCTTGGGAATAAAAAATATCCAGTTTCAGGTCAACTCAATCGGATGTCCCAAATGTCGCAAGGAATATCAGAATCTGTTGGTAGCTTACTTTGAATCTAAAAAACAGAAACTTTGTCAGAATTGCAAAAAGCGTTTGGAAACAAATCCAATGCGAGTTTTGGATTGCAAGGAAGATAAGTGTGTCCAGGTTTCAACTACTGCTCCGCAATCAGTTGATCACCTTTGCATCGAATGTCGCGTGCATTTCAAGAGCTTGTTGGAATATCTGGATGAGCTTGATTTGCCATATATGATCAATCCAAAATTAGTTCGAGGTTTGAGTTATTACACCAAAACAGTTTTTGAAATCTGGTCTAATGATGAAGAAGGCAAGAAGCACTCATTTGGTGGTGGAGGACGCTATGACTATTTGATCGAAAGTCTTGGTGGGGAACACACTCCTGCTATCGGGTTTGGACTTGGAATGGATCGCTTGGTGGCTGAAATGAAGAGAGTGCATGCTAAATCATATATTGAGCCAAGGCCTCGCGTTTTCCTTGCCCAACTTGGTGACTTGGCTAAAAAGAAAAGTCTGAATGTTTTTGCTGAGCTTCAGAAAAATGGAATTTTGACAGCGGAAAGTTTCGGTCGCGGAAGTTTGAAATCTCAACTGCGCGTGGCGGACAGACTCGGAGTGGAAATCACGCTGATCATCGGGCAAAAGGAAGCTTTGGATAAGACGGTCATTGTGAAAGATATGGTTTCCGGTACTCAGGAAACAGTCGGCTATGACAGACTCATTATTGCTGTGAAAAAAATCCTAAAAAACAATGTAGTAGTTTCACATAGCGAAGAATAATAACCTTGAATCACGAATTAAGAATTATGAAGCAAGAATTTTCATGATTCATGATTCGTGAATCGTAATTCAGAATTTTTATGGATTGTATTTTTTGTAAAATCATAGACAAGAAGATCGATGCTAAAGTAATTTTCGAAGATAAGGAAATCATCGCTTTCAAGGATATTCATCCTATCGCGCCTGTGCATGTGTTGATCATCCCCAAAAAGCATATCGCATCGATCAATGATATTGAAAAGGGAGATGCTGCTTTGCTGGGAAAGATGATCATCACGGCCAGGGATATTGCCAGGGAATTGGAAATTTCGGAAGGTGGGTATAAGTTGCTTTTCAGAACTGGAAAAAATGGAGGACAGGAAGTGGACCATATCCATCTTCATCTCATAGGTGGAGCAGCATTGCATGAAGAAATTAGACCCCTGGAGGTTGAATGGCAATAGCAACTAAGAATCAGGAATCATGAATCAAGAATCATGGAGCCTGGCGTGCATGAATCATGATTCGTAATTCATGATTCATCGCGTATTGACTTATTTGAAATTATCCGTATAATGTGATAGGTTAGTTATATAATTTGATTGGCTGTCTGAATGGCTCTAATAAGCCATTGTAGATAATAAAAACGAGGCTGGATCTCAGGATTTGGCTGACATTTAGAAAGGAGGCATTCTATGATTGAAGTTAGAAAAAAGGACAAAGAAACTACTGAAAGTCTGATGCGACGATTTTCTCGTAAAATTCAGCAAAGTGGTGTTTTGGTGCGCGCTCGAAGAACTAGATTCAGAAATGATGAAAAAAGCAAGACTGAAAAAAGAACCGAAGCTCTCTACAAAGTTAAGATTCGCAAGGAAATTGACAAGCTTAAAAAACTTGGCAAATTCGACGATGAGGCTTTGAGAAACATCAAACGCAAAATGGAATAGCTCGACATGATACAAATGATGCTGGCTCGCGCTGGCATCATTTGTCAATTTGTTTAACTTTTACTTTTTTGAAAACAATATTATGACAATGAAAGAAAAAATTTCATCTGATTTGAAAGATGCCATGAAAGCTGGTGATGCAAAAAAACGCGACACTTTGCGTTTGTTGGATAGCGCCATCAAGAACATGGAAATTGAGAAACAAAAAAGAGAAACCGGCTTGAGTGATGAGGAGGTTTTGGAAGTTATTGCAAGAGCTGTGAAACAACGTCAAGATAGCATCAGACAATTTGAGGATGGCGGCCGCGCCGATTTGGCTGAAACAGAAAAAGAGGAACTTGTCATTCTGATGCCGTATCTGCCGGAACAGCTTTCGGAGGAGACTATAATTAAAATTGCCAAAGAGGTCATAGCTGAGTCTGGAGCAAAGGGTGTTGGCGACCTGGGAAAGGTCATGGGGCAAATTATGGCTAAAGTCAAAGGCAAGGCTGATGGAAATGTTGTGCGCGAAATTGCCAAGAAATTACTCGAGGAAATAGCTTAATTTAGCAATGACTATTGATGCTTGATTATTGATCTTTAAATAATGATCAATTTCTGTCTTCATCTTTTATAATGAAATTTATTCTTGAAGTTAATAATAAGACGACTCAAAAAGTTTCTAAAAAAACATTTCTAAATGTTTTTAAGAGCACCTTGGAGTTGGCTTCAGTGACTTGCTTGCTAGGCAAGGAAGTGGAGCTTAGCATCGCTCTGGTTGATCGAAGCGAAATGCATCTTTTGAACAAGCAATATAGAAAAAAAGATAAGCCGACAGATGTGCTTTCCTTTTCTGAATACGAAACAATCGGTGAATTGTGCTCGCAATCTTCAAATGAAAAGCAAATTTTTATAGGAGAAATAATCCTGTGCCCAAGCTACATCGCAGATAATGCCAAGGAAGATGGCGAGTCTTTTGAATATGCTTTGAAATATATTACGTCCCACGGAATATTGCATTTACTTGGATATCCACATGGGAAAAAAATGTTCACCATGCAAAAAAAAGTGGCGGATATGCTAGAATAAGAATTAGTTATTCTTTAGAAATAAAATAAAAAAAAATATGGAAGAATTGAGAAGATTTAAAAGAAGCATGAAACACGCCGTGGACGGTTTGAGTTGGGCGTTTAAGCATGAGAAGAATTTCCGCCTAGAACTTTTGATGGGATTTTTGGTTATATTTTTTATGCTATTGTTCAACGTGAAAAATTGGGAGGCTGTGGTGCTTCTTTTTATGATCATGTGGGTGCTTGTTTTGGAGCTTATTAACACCGTATTGGAGAGGGTTGTTGATATTCTTAAACCAAGAATACATCCTTATGCCAGACTTATTAAAGACTTGATGGCAAGCGTCGTTTTGATTTCAGCTACGGTTTCAATTGTGGTTGGGGTGTTGATTCTTTATCCTTATCTTAAGGTGATATTTAAATTGTTTTAAGGCTGGCAGTGATGTTTAGAAATTTTTTGCCTGAATAGGAGATTGAGTGTATAATATCAAGATATTGGAAGTAATTTTGGAGGACATTCAAAATACGTTTCATGTTGGGTAGTATTTGAACACTGCTTTGTTTGCAGTTACTGTTCAGTTCACAAGATAAAAGATAAAATAGATAAATTTAATTGGGCACGGCCCGCTGAAAATTTTATTACTGCAAATGTCTAGAGAAAATAATGCAATTATTGTCGGAATTGATGTTGGAACATCAAACGTCCGCACCATCATAGCTCAGCAATCAAGAGGCGATGAGCAGCCTAGGGTTATTGGTGTCAGCTGCATTCCTTCTTTCGGTATAAGAAGGGGTGTCATCACTGATGTGGAAGATGTGGCCAAGGTTATCAACGAGTCTGTCGAATATGCTGAAAGAATGGCTGGGATGGAAGTCAAGAGAGCTATTCTTAATATTGGCGGTTGCGACATTGGTTTTCAGAAATCTAAAGGAGTTATTGCTATCGGCCGGGCTGACGGAGAGGTTTGCGAGGATGATATCAACAGGGTAATTTCAGAAGCCCAAGTCATCCCTCTTCCCATGAACAGGGAAATAGTGCACGTGATTGCTAGAAAATATCGCCTTGATGATCAGGATAACATAAAAGATCCATTGGGAATGAAAGGTGTTCGCCTGGAGGTTGATGCACTAGTGATTGAAAGCAGCAGTTCGCACGTGAAGAACATAACGAAGAGCACATATCAAGCAAATATTGAAATAGATGACCTCGTCTTGGAGCCATTGGCTGGTGCAAAAGCTGTGCTGAGCAAGAAACAAAAAGAACTTGGTGTTGTTTTGATAAATATTGGAGGCGGAACAACTTCCTTGGCAGTCTATGAAGAAGGAGATCTTGTTCATACTGCTATTTTGCCTGTGGGTGCTGGTCACATCACTAATGACATAGCTATTGGTCTTAGAACCTCAATTGAAGTTGCTGAAAAGATAAAATTGGAATATGGAAGCGCGCTTTCCAGGGATATCAGCAAAAAAGAAGGCATCGATCTTGCGCAGATTGACTCTCAGCAGGAGGGTGTCATCTCAAGGCATCACGTGTCAGAAATAATAGAAGCTCGCTTGGAAGAAATATTTTCTTTGGTTCAGAAAGAGTTGAAATTAATTGGCAAGGCGGGATTGCTTCCATCGGGAGCTGTGTTGATTGGCGGAGGAGCTAAATTGACCCATGCAACGGAACTTGCCAAAGAGGTTTTGGGTCTCCCTGTGCAGATCGGCTTCCCTCTGGGCTTTGGCGGTATTTTGGATAAAGTTGATGATCCCTCTTTTGCCACTGCAGCTGGACTTATTCTTTGGGGTGGACAGCAAGGCGCTGCTAATCAGGAAAACTTTTTAGCATCCAAGGCTCGGGATATGTTTTCAAAAGGAACAGGAGAAAGTGTTGAAAAGATGAGGATATGGCTCAAGAAATTTTTGCCTTGATTGGAGAATGGCAATAATAAAAAGTTGCCTTTTTGTGCCTTTTGTAGTTTAGTAAAGCGAAAAAATTCTTGACATGGATATGGTGAGTATGTTAATTTTATATACTAAGTACAAACACTGTCTAAGGATAATTCATTTTATATGATAATGCTGGTCACGGGATGACTAATTGTGGTCACCCGCCTCGCATCGACAAACGGATGTCCGTAAGTCGAGGTGGGCTGGTCAATAAACACGTATGGCGGAAATCAAACCTGATATTGAAACGTTTGCTCGAATTAAAGTGGTTGGAGTTGGTGGCGCTGGAAACAATGCGATTACCAGGATGATCGATGCTAAGATTAAAGGCGTCGAATTTGTGGCGATCAACACTGATTCGCAAGCACTTCATCATTCTAAAGCTGGCGAAAAAGTCCATATCGGAAAAAATCTTTCCAAGGGTCTTGGCGCTGGAATGAATCCTGAAGTAGGGCGTCAGGCAGCTGAAGAGAACAGGGATGAAATCCAAGACGTTCTCAAAGGTGCTGATATGGTTTTTGTCTGTGCGGGTATGGGTGGTGGAACAGGAAGTGGAGCTGCGCCAGTTGTGGCTGAAGCAGCCAAGGAACAAGGCGCACTTACCATCGCTGTCATAACTAAACCATTTTCATTCGAAGGTGCGCAAAGAAGAACCATATGTGAGGCTGCTTTGGAAAATTTGACCGAAAGAGTTGATAGTTTTATCACGATTCCTAATGACAAGCTTCTTTCTATCATTGATCGCAAAACAACATTGATCAATGCTTTCCGTATCGTTGACGATGTTCTAAGACAAGGCGTGCAAGGAATTTCCGATCTTATCACTAAACCTGGTATCGTAAATGTTGACTTTGCTGATGTTCGCGCAGTCATGCAGGACTCAGGGTCAGCTCTGATGGGCATTGGCATCGCTAGTGGCGAAAACAGAGCTGCAGAAGCTGCCAGAGCAGCTATCAACAGTCCTTTGCTTGAACTTTCGATAGATGGAGCAAAAGGCGTGTTGTTTAATATTTCTGGTTCAAGCGATCTTGGAATGTTGGAAATTAATGAAGCTGCTAACATCATCACTGAAAGCATTGATCCGAATGCTAAGGTTATTTTCGGAGCTGTTGTTGATGATCAGGTTAAAAAAGGGGAAATTCATGTGACTGTTGTTGCAACTGGCTTTGATGCTGAACGCTCTCATGACAATCCATTGATAAACCGCGTGCCAACCATTCGAACTCAGGAAACTATTGCAGACAAAGAAGAGGAACATGCAAATGAATACAAGGAGACTGTGACTTTTCCGACCAAGAAAGTTTTGGAGCCGAAGATGATCATTGAAGAAAAAATTCAGCCTCGTCCGGTTGCACCGATTGTTGAAATCAAACAGGAAGAAGAGGAAGACGAACTGGAAATCCCGGCTTTCATTAGAAGGAAAATGGAGAAATAGGCTTCAAGAAACAATATACAATACTTAAAAACACGGGAAATTAAAACTCCTGTGTTTTTTTTGTGAATTAGATGAATCATGAAATATGAATCATGAATCAGGCGTTAAAATCATAATTCATGATTCATAATTCATGATTCATGAATGGATGTGCATAACTGCCAAAAATGGCTTAAATCAGGGCGCTTGGCATATATTAGCCTTGTGGTATAATGGACTAACGATACACAACATGTAGTGGTTTAGTTGCAAAAAACAATATTCGTAGGTAACAAAATTAACTATTTGTCAAGTCGGAATAAATACCATATTGCTGAGGGATGTGATGTGGTAACATTTAAAATAAAAAACATTAAAAAGGTCTAGTTGCATTTTCCTAAAAAGCTAATGAAGCTAATGCCTGTGAAGCTAATTTTATGGTTTGTCCATTTTGTGGCCATAGTGACACGCGAGTAGTTGATTCGCGCGACACGAACGACGGAAAGGCTATCCGCAGACGCAGGGAATGTGAAAAATGCCAAGCGCGATTCTCCACCTATGAAGAAATGGAAATCATGCGCCTGACGGTAATCAAGCGCTCTGGAATAAAACAAGAATATGACCGATCCAAAATTGAGGTAGGCATAAAAAAAGCACTTGAAAAAAGACCTCTCAGTGAGGAAAAAATCAGTAAGGTGATTGGAGATATTGAATATGAAATTCAAGCTCGCGAATCGGGAGAAATAACAAGTAAGGAGATAGGCAAGATAATTCTTGAAAAATTGAAAGAAACAGATGACGTAGCTTATTTGAGATTTGCTAGTGTTTATAAGTCATTCAAAAGTGCTGACAGTTTCAGAAAAGAGATGGATAAGATGGAGAGCAGCTAGTGGTTATACAAACATATAAACATCAAAACATAAGAACTGCTTGCTTGAATGATTATATGATTAAATGTTTACATGATTAAAATTTAATTAACTCTCGGGGGAGAAACGAATATGAAAAATCAAAAAAAGGTGACAAAGAAAGTTCAGGTTGTTGAGGTGAAGGCTAAACCAAAAATGAAGAATTTGGTGAAGAAGATCGTGAAACGTTCCGGACGAGTCGTCCCGTTTGATCAAAAGAAAATCATGGTGGCTATCAGCAAAGCGTTGTCTGCTACAGGTGAAGGCTCGATGCCGGAAGCTAAAAAGGTTACCGAAAAAACTGTCCAGCTTTTGAATAAGAATTTCAAGAAAGGTGACATTCCGACAATTGAGCAATTGCAAGATTTGGTCGAAAGAGTTTTGATGATTCTTGATTTCGAAGAAACTGCCAAAGCTTACATTCTTTATCGTGAGCAGCATAGAAAAATTCGCGAAACTGAAGAATCTCTGGGAGAGGCTGTGGGGCTGGTTGATAAATATATTCAGGAAATAGATTGGAAAGTGAAGGAAAATGCCAACATGGCCTATTCTTTGCAGGGTCTTAACAACTACATCGCTTCGATTGTCAGTGGGAAATATTGGATGAACCGCGTCTACACCAAGGAAATCAGAGAAGCTCATGAAGGTGGCGATTTTCATATTCATGATCTCCAACTCATTGCAGCTTATTGTTGCGGTTGGGATTTGCAAGATTTGCTTCGTCGCGGATTCACTGGAGTTCCTGGAAAAGTAGCTTGCCGACCTGCCAAGCATCTGGGATCAATTTTAGGACAAATGGTGAACTTCATCTACACTTTGCAAGGTGAAGTTGCTGGAGCTCAAGCTTTCTCAAACTTTGACACCTTGCTTGCGCCATTCGTACGTTTTGACAAGTTGACTTACGCTCAAGTGAAACAGGAAATCCAATCGTTTGTTTTCAATATGAATGTTTCAACTCGCGTTGGATTTCAGACTCCGTTTTCAAACATCACGATGGATATTACTGCTCCGAAAACCTTAGCCAAAGAGTCTGTTATTATTGGTGGAGCTCCGCAGTTGGAAACTTATGGAGAATTCCAAGAAGAAATGAACATGATTAATCGGGCTTTTGCGGAAGTGATGACAGAGGGAGACGCTAGCGGAAGAATTTTCACTTTCCCTATCCCGACTTACAACATTTCCAAAGATTTCAATTGGGATGATGACCGCTTCGATCCTATTTGGGAAATGACAGCCAAATACGGAATTCCATATTTTGCAAACTTCGTTAACTCTGACATGGATCCGGACGATGCTCGCTCAATGTGTTGCCGTCTTCGATTGGACAACCGTGAACTTCACAAGCGTGGAGGTGGCTTGTTCGGAGCAAATCCATTGACCGGTTCAGTTGGAGTTGTGACGATCAATATGCCAAGACTTGGATATCGCGCCCAGAATAAGAAGGAATTTTACAAGGAACTTGACGGACTGATGGATTTGGCAAAAAGCAGCTTGGAGACCAAGAGAAAACTTGTGGAAGGATTGACCGACCAAGGACTATATCCGTATACCAAATTCTATTTGGATGCGATCAAGATGAGACGAGGACAATATTGGGCAAACCATTTCTCAACCATCGGTTTAGTTGGAATGAATGAATGCTTGATGAACTTGATCGGAAAGGACGTGACTTCTCCAGAAGGACAAAAATTGGCTGAAGAAATTTTGGTTCATATGCGAGAACATATCACTGCCTATCAGGAAGAAACTGGAAACCTTTACAATCTGGAAGCAACTCCTGCTGAAGGAACAGCTTACCGTTTGGCTCGCATGGACAGAACAAAATATCCTGAAATCATTTTCGCCAACGATCACAATGTGAAGAATAATGACGGAGAACCATACTACACCAACTCCTCGCAACTGCCGGTTCACTTCACTGAAGATATTTTCGAAGCACTTGATCTGCAAGACAATCTGCAGACCAAATACACAGGAGGAACTGTGCTTCATGGATTCCTAGGGGAAAGAATCTGGGATATCAAGATGGTGAAAAATCTGGTGAGAAAAATTGCAGAAAATTATTCACTGCCGTATTTTACACTTTCGCCGACATTCAGCATATGTCCAGTGCACGGATACATCACTGGTGAACAGCCTATTTGTCCTAAGTGCGTAGTCGAGCAGAAGACAGAAGTTTATTCTCGTGTAGTTGGATACATTCGTCCAGTAGAGCAATGGAACAAAGGCAAGCAGGCTGAATTTGCGGATCGCAAGGAATTTGAAAATGGAAAATGCGAACCAGTGAAAGCTTCTGTGAAATTAAAGAAATAAATATAAGCACTGTCATGGGAAATGACATTGCTTGAGATTTCGTCGTTCGCCTAAGATGAAAGCAAGCTTTCGCCTTGCGGACTCGCTAGAAATTATAAAAAAGTTGCCCGTAACCAGTTACTAGTTTCTAGTTACTGATTGCTGGTTACTAAAATTAAAATGGAAAAATACACATGCCATGATTGCGGCAAGGCGATCGAAAGTAATGAAGAGTACATGCCGTATAAAGTTGGTCAAGAAGTCTATAATAAATGCAAGGCTTGTCATCAGAAAGATCCAGTGTTGAAAAATTTCCAACAAACTGAAGTCTATTCCCGTGTGGTTGGGTACATCCGTCCAGTGAAGCAATGGAACAAAGGCAAACAAGCTGAATTTGCAGACAGGGTGGAATATGTTGCAGAAGGCGGCGCATGCGGAGCATGCTGCTAGTGAATTAGAAAGATGGCGAGGCAATCTCTTAGG
>CAZAJN010000066.1:0-6695 GCA_964485555.1 uncultured Bdellovibrionales bacterium | reverse complement strand
TCCAATAAACCATTCTCCCGTATAATTGCTATCAATAACACCTCCTAAAGTTTTTATGCCACTTTTTTGAGAAATACCGCTCTTATCCCAGATAAGTCCGGCATATCCAGCAGGCATTCCAATTGCGATTCCCGTCTGACATGAAATTCTTTCACCCGGTTTCAAAATGGCATCCTGAGTTGAATAAAGATCCATTCCAACATCCCCTTCCAGGGCGAACCGTGGGATTTTAGCATCCGGATGAAGTTTTTTTATTTGGATTTTCATTTAGTTAATTCAAGAAAAGTATATTTAAAATTTTCATCACTGCCCTTTCTTTCACTAACAACATTCTTGAATTCGCTATATTCTGGAAAAAAAGTATCGGCATCAAAAATTCCTTCCACTACAGTCAGATATAATTTATCAGCCATATTCATAGCTTGCTGATAAATTTGTCCTCCACCTATAATGAATATTTCCTCTTTTTCAATTTCCTTTGCCTTATTGATTGCTTCTTCAACTGAATTGGCAACAATAATTCCTTCAGCTGAAAAATTTTTATCGCGTGTAACAACAATGTTTGTGCGATTTGGCAATGGCTTTCCGATAGATTCAAAAGTCTTTTTTCCCATAATAATTACGTGTCCGGAAGTGATGTTCTTGAAATGTTTGAAATCCTCCGGAATATGCCAAAGCAACTGATTGTTTTTTCCAATCGCTCTGTTTTCAGCTATTGCACAAATGATGCTTATTTTAGGATTATTCATGGAAAAGCTATTATCAGTAATGTCTTAATAATATCACAGCAGCAACCCGCCTGCAATGCCTTTTTACTTACCCACTAGCAAATTTCCTAGGATTTAGCTATAATATAAAGACTTAATTATTCGTCAAAAACATATGATGGAAAATATTGCCAACATGAAACCAGTCAGTGAAAGAACTCCCGACAACCAATACAAAGACTTGCTACGAAGAATCAAAACTGAAGGAGAAAGCATGGGAACACAGCTCGAAGTAGACGCAATTTCAGTGACTGGAGCCACCATGAGATTCAAACTTGAAAACGGCTTTCCAATGATCACTGAAAGAAATATGGATCCCAAAATCCAACCCGCCACCATCTGGAAACAAGCGATCGGTGAAATTATTGGCTTTATCAATGGAGCCAGAACACTTGAGCAATTGGAAAGCTATGGATGCTATTGGTGGGCACCTTGGGGCACTGAAGCTAAATGTTCTAAGCGAGGATTGGAAACTGGCGACCTTGGGCCAGGATCTTATGGAGCCGCTTTTCATGATTTTCCCACTGCAGACGGCGGAACATACAATCAATTCCAAAATATCATTGAACAAATAAAAGAATTTCCACATCTCAGAACTCATTTCATAACCCCATGGGTGCCTCAATATACCATTCGCGGAACGGGCAAAACTCAGAAAGTCGTAGTTTGCCCATGCCACGGCTGGGTTCATCTTCGCGTAATCGACAATAAGCTCACCTTGCACATGATTCAACGTTCTGGCGATGTGCCAATTGGCGTGCCTTCCAATATGGTGCAATATGCCGCATTAACCATGATGATTGCGCAAGCCACTGGACTTACACCATATGAATACGTCCACACCATTTCTGATGCACACATCTATGTTGATCAAATGGATGCCGTGGATAAAATGCTTGAACGTGAGTCGCGCCCATATCCAACCATGAAATTAAACACTGAGAAAACTGATTTATTCTCCTTCAGAGCTGATGACTTTGAACTTTCCGATTATAATCCGCATCCAGGAATCAAAGGTATCGCAGTAGCAATTTAATTTTAAAAGTATGAAGAAAAGTTACGTAAATCTCAAACATGCTCGCACCCAGGAGCAAATTGACGTGATGACCCAAATTGAAAAAGATGGCGTCTGTCCTTTTTGCATGGAACATTTTCTCAAATACCACCCAAAGCCAATCATTAGCGAAAACGAAAATTGGGTAGTCACAGAAAATATGAGTCCGTATGAAGGCACGGTTCATCATTTTCTTTTTGTTTGCAAAAGACATTTCACCATGCCCACGGAAATGAAGAGTGAAGAAAAAATATCTTTTTTTGATCTCATCAATTCCATGATAGAAAAAAACAATATAGCTGGTGGCTCGATTTTGATTCGCTTTGGGGATATGGATTACACTGGTGCCAGCGTAGATCATTTCCATGCTCATCTTATTGTTGGAGTGAAAAATGACGGCACTAAAGAAAAAATCAAGCAAAAAATGGGTTTTAAAAAATCCTAATCTTACAAATAACCATCGCAAGCAAAAAAGTCCGATCGTGCTGGAAAACGAGTATTTCGTCGTCAGGCAGGAGCACTCCGATTTCAAGAAGGCTCCCGGAGTTGACAGGTGGTTCCTGATATCGAAACGGCATATCGGCCTGATGGGACTCAACCCGGAAATAGAAGGTCCCGCCTTGCTGAGCATCGAACAGGAGGCCTACGCGAAGTTCGGCATCAAGGGCTGCTCCATACACAGGGAAGGACCCAAGGAGCATACCGCCAGCGGACTCCGCGATGACCACTTTTTCAAGATCCTCGTGAAAACGACTCCGGGTTTCCCCTACAAGGAAACTCTCGTCAAAGACCTCACGGGAGAGAACCTCCAGCGCCTGGACGAGCGAGCTGAAAGTTACCAAAAGTAAAACTCCAACCAACACCCGCAACAAAAACAAGAGCTCGACAGCTAGCAACTAGTGTCGGGCTCGTTTTTTATTCAAAAGCTAATATTTTTCAATAAATTCTTCCCATGCCTTTTTTATCTGATCTATTTTTTTAGTTGAAATATCCATCGATTTCTTTTTCTCTTCCAGACCTTGTCCATATATTTTTTCAAAAGATTTGTGAACATGCTCGTGTGTGAAATGATTTTCGATGCCTCGCGAAATCATTTTTGCATTTTTTTGCAGATAAATTCTAACACTACGATATTTCTTTCCATGTTCAATCATCGGAATCAATTGATTGAAAAATACATTTGCCATTAACATGTTCCATTGCGAAATATGTTTTTTCTCAAGCATTTTAATTGCAGTATTCATATATCCACGACCCTCTAAAGACTGAAAAAAATCTACATAATCAAATTCTTCATTTGGCAAATTTCTTCTATCAAGCGAAATAGAAAGAGCTTTCTCAAGCATTTCTTTCACGTAATCACTTTTGAGATTGCTATGAATTTTTTTTCTAATATGAATAGCTTCCTCAGCATCATCATTTTCTGTTTTCAAATTAAAATTAATATCTCCGTCTTTCAATTCTCCAAGATCATGAAAACGCGCCGTCCACATCAAGGTAATTGCTTTTTCTTCATCAAGTCCCTCAATCATCGATTCTTTATATGCTAAATGCTCCATCAATAAAGAATGGGAATGCACATCCCCATCCTCAAAACTCTCCTCGTTACCATTCAAATAAACCTCCCAACGTTTTTTCTTTCTTCCCTCGTTCTCAAGAAGCTTTATCAGAAAATCCAAATCGCTTTTTATTTCTGCGCTAGACAAAGAACCACGATGCAAGTACAAAAGAGAACCTATGCTCATTCTTGTTTTATATTACTTGAATTATTTCCACTCCGTATTGCTTCAAGATGTTTTCTCCATCCAAAACACCATAACCACTTCGATAATATATTTTTTTAATACCCGAACATGCAATCAGTTTGGCACATGGAGGACACGGAAACGTTGAAACATAAATTTCACTGCCTTCAAGTGAAATGCCTTGCTTGGCAGCCTCAGCAATTGCGCCAGCTTCCCCATGAATAGATGTCCCTAATTCCAAATGAACGCCTTTATGAAAATTATTACGCGGATCTCCGTTTGCATATGGAGTATGTTCGCTTGGCAAATGATGATTATGTGAAGTTAAAATTATTTTTTCATCTTTCACAATAATTGATCCAACCACCCTCCACCAGTCGCTGCTTTTCTCGGCTTCGCAATCAGCAAGAGCTATCATTTTTTTATCAAATTCTTCAGATGAAATTTTGACATCAGGATTTATATTATTTTCTGTCACAGTATTATGCTTGTCCCAGCGAAGGAAAATAGAATCAAGAAAAACTTCATGCTTAGGAAAATTATTTTCCCAAAGCCTGATCATGACATCCTCCTTTGGCATCACTATTGTCGGCTTATTTTCAATAATTTCTTCTAAAAGTTTTTTATCAAGAATATAAACATTTTCAAAAATGTTCCAAGATTCAATTCCTTTTTTAATGAATTCAGGATCAAGCTGGCGAATTTCTTTTGCTAAGTGGGTAAATTCTGAGATAATCTCATTTCCAAGAATATACAAATCAGCATCTGCATTGTGCTTTTCAAAAAATTGCCTATATCCCTCATGCAAAACTGGGACATATGCTATAACAGCTTTTTTCATGTAATTTTTATTTTTTATTATTTTACACCAGCAATAACCTCTTCAATTGCCTTGAGTAGCTTCGGAGTCAAAGAACGTTCAAGTTTTTTTGCAGTATTGATTTGCATTGAGCGAATTTTAGCGCTCGTTGATGTTGTTGCTTGTGACTCTAACATGACAACTTTTCCGCAATATTTTTTCAGTTCTTTAAGTTCCTCTTTAGAATATCCTTGTCTCTTTGTGGCAATCAAAACATCAGGGCAAACAAGTTTTATCATATGCCATTTAGGATCGTGCAACTCCTTGAGCGCCACCAAATCAACGTGCCTTAAGTGAGTAATCATTTCCATTCTTTCGTCTTGTGGAACAATCGGTCTCTCAGGACCCTTGCGAGATTTTATTTTTTCGTCACTGTCCACACCAACAACTAAAAGATCTCCGTATTTCTTGGCTTCTTGCATATACCGCGCATGTCCAATATGTATCATATCCCAACTTCCTTGCGTTAAAACAATTTTCAATCCCAAGCCCTTACAATGACCAATAACCTCTTTGAGCCTTTTATTATCCAAAATCGATTTCCCTCCAAGCATCAATTCTGATTCTATAAAAGCACCTAGTTTTTCTTGTACTTTCTTTTTCATATATGTATAAGCTAATCAATTAGAAACTATTTTAAATTTTCTACAATAACCCTATCTATCTGGGCATACAATTCAGCGTAAGTTCCATTGTTCTTGATTATATAATCAGCATCATCTTTTAAACCTAGGATTGTTTTTTCCGTTTCATATTCATGAGATGCCTTAAACTCTTCAAAAGTCATTGATGAATCATTTTCTTTTTCTTTTCTCTTTTTGATTCTTTCAAACCTGGTTTCCATATCAACATCAACGTATAAAAATTTGAAATTAGCAAATTCTCTCAAAAAAGCCATGTCTTCTTGACGCCTAATGCCCTGAACAACTATTATGTCAGTTTTATCATTAACAGCATCTTGAAACATGGCCTTAGCTAGAATGTCTTCACCAAATGTTTTGCGAAGAGCCAAAGATAGTGGAGAAAAGTTTTCTCTCGTGATCGGCAAATAAAGGCGTTCCAGAATGTCTTTTAAAATTTGTGAAAAATTATGAGAACTTGCACCATAAACGTCAGAAAGATGCATCGTAACTGCTTCCTTACCAGAGCCCATCTCGCCTGCAATTCCCAAAATTAATTTCGCCATAACTTTGAATTATTCTAGAAAATATTAACCTAATTGCCTTTATTGTAGCGCCTAAGGTTGATAAAGTCAAAGCATACTACAACACAAAAAGGCACCATCAGGTGCCTTTTTGTGTATTTCCATAAGAAGCTAATAGGCTAATGCCTAAAGAACTATCTTAACTCCTGGTCCCATGGTTGAGCAAACAGAGATTGACATCACATATTTACCTTTTACTCCAGCAGGACGAGCTTTTTGAATTGCGTCAACAAAAGTTGCGTAGTTTTCTTCAAGCTTCTTAGCATCGAAAGAAATTTTTCCAATCACTTGGTGAACATTTCCGGTGTTGTCATTCTTGAAACTAAGTTTTCCTTTCTTAAGCATTTCCACAGCCTCCTTGATCTTGTCAGTGACTGTTTCAGTCTTAGGAGATGGCATCAAGCCTCGGGGCCCAAGAATTTTGGCAACAGAAGCAAGTTTCGGCATCATTTCCGGACTAGCTACGATCACATCAACTTCTTCCATTTTTCCAAGTTTGATTTTTTCAATCAAGTCTTCACCTCCGATAACATCAGCTCCGGCCTCCTTGGCTTCAGTAGCCTTGGTTGAAGTCACAACAGCGATGCGAAGAGTTTTTCCAGTTCCGTGAGGAAGCACGACTGCTCCACGAACTTGTTCATCTCCCTTTTTAGGATCAACATTAAGTTTCATGTGAACTTCAACTGATTCGTCAAACTTTGCAACTTTTCCAGCTTTCACAAGAGCCAAAGCTTCTTCAGTTGTGTAAAGTTTGTTCTTCTCCACTGTCTCAGCAACAGCGCGATACTTTTTTCCTCTGTACATAATCTTGTTTCGTGGTGATAACAGATCGCGCAATATTTGCTCAATCCTCCCACTATATATTAATTAATCAACCCTACAATCGTACAAAAATACGAAAGTACAAAAAAATTCTCCTAACCTCCTAACTTTTGTACATTTGTAATTTTGTAATTATTTTGTATTTTTGTAGGTACTATTCTTCTATCTTAATTCCCATTGAACGAGCTGTTCCAGCCACAATTTGCATAGCACCTTCAACATCATTCGCATTAAGGTCAACCAT
>CAZAJN010000065.1:0-2336 GCA_964485555.1 uncultured Bdellovibrionales bacterium | reverse complement strand
AAAGCTTTACGATATACAAAGAAGTTTCGGTGACTCAAATGAAAAATTCTGAAAATTCGCCAATATATTTCGGTAACCTTTAATTATGATCTATAGCGCAGGAACTCTAAGAAGAAACAAAAAACAAGAAACAAATTCCAAACAAATCACAAATTCAAATATTCAAGACCAAAGATTCTGTCCTTGAAATTGATTATTTGTAAATTGCTTGTCTGCCTGCCGGTAGGCAAGGTTATTGTTTCTTGTTTCTCGTAATTTCTATTTTTTGAAAAAAATAGTTAGATGTTGAGCAATTCCCTGAAAAGTTTGTTGAGTTCTTTCAATTTCTTGCTGTTGACACTGTAGTGTCTGAAAGTTCCTTCGCGCTTCTCATTCAACAGTTCCAAGCTTTTCAACTTAGAGATGTGATGTGAGGTCAGGTTCTGTGGAAGTTTAAGTTTGCTGTGAATGTCAGTAACATTCATGGTTCCTTCGCCGAGAGTCAATAGAATCTTCAAACGATTTTCGTCGGAAACGAGTTTCAAGAATTTACTCACTTGGGCGAACTTTGCATTTTCCGGGGTGTTTTTGATTGTGATATTTTTTTTCATATTCTTATGTTTTTCCGAACCTGCCAAAAATCGCCGCCAGGCGCTCCATTTTTGACAAAACGGCTTTTATTATTGATGTAATTTACCTCATTCTCTGAAAGAAATGATTTTTCAAAAGAAAGATTTGCTTTATGGCTTATTTCTTAATTCGACTCGAAAGATAATACGCAGTTTGTATTAATATTCTTTCAAATATTTCAATTTCAAAAGCTTTTGTTTTTTTTGAAATATTAAGTCTCTTCCAAAAATTCCATCAGTTCGTGATAAAAACGAAGATTATGTGCAGATGCAAGTTTTAAGAAAAGCGGTTCATTGGTCCTGAGCAGATGATGGAGATACGCTTTCGTATAATTCCTGCAAGCGCAACAATTGCAATCAGCATCGATAGGCGCAAAGTCCTCAGTGAACTGCTCATTGGCAATATTAATCGTTTCGTAAAAAGATTCTTTTTCAGTGTCATTTGGAATTTGGAATTTGGAATTTGGAATTCTTTTTACCACAAAAAGCCGTCCATGTCTTCCCTCTCGAGTCGGAATCACACAATCGAACATGTCCATTCCAGCCTCGACTGCGCGCACCAATTCTTCCGGTTTTCCCAACCCCATAAGATAACGCGGTTTATCTTCCGGCAAAAGAGGAACCACCCAATCCAAAATATCATACAAATGTTTCCTCGGTTCTCCAACAGCCACACCCCCAATGGCCCAACCGTCCCAACCCGAGGACGGTCCTCCGAGAGATTCAAAACCGATTGAAGCCAATTGGCGGGCGCTTTCCTTGCGCAAGTCCTCATATATTCCTCCTTGCACTATGCAAAAAAGTAGCGGCCTGCCGTTGGCATATTTTTCAGGATTTTCTTTTATTTTCTGATGGAAATATTGGAAACATCGCGAGGCCCAACGAGTTGTAAGCTCCAAGGATCTTTTCACATATTCATGAGTCGCAGGATGTGGCGGGCATTCATCAAGCACCATGATCATGTCAGATCCGAGATTGAGCTGTATCTCGATTGATTTTTCCGGAGACATGAAGTGCCGGCTGCCATTCACGGGATCTGCAAATTCCACCCCTTTTTCGCTGAGAACAACGCCACTGGATCCATATTTATCTTTGGCGCGAGCTCCAAGTGAAAAGACTTGATATCCGCCGGAATCTGTCAGAATTGGGCCGTTCCAATTCATGAACTTATGCAGTCCGCCAGCGCGTGAAATCAATTCATCGCCAGGTCGAAGCCAAAGATGATAGGTGTTTCCGAGAACAATCTGAGCGCCTATTTCGCGAACATCTTCGGGTGTCATGTTTTTCACTGCACCCTTGGTTGCGATCGGCATAAAAAATGGGGTCTTGATGACTCCGCTCTTAGTTTTCAGCAATCCTGTTCGCTTATTTTTTTGTTGAGATTGTAATTCAAACATACTAAAATATCATACAGCCTTATCAGCGAAAAGTCCAGAGCAGAATCAGGAATCAGGAATCATGAAGCATGAATTATGAATCAAGAATTATGAAGCATGAATTATGTGAAATGCATGCCAGCAAAAAAGTAATTTATTTCAAACGCGCGAATCGCATATCTGCGCTGAAACATATGCCGGATCATACGCAATATATGGTTCTATGGAAAACGGCTGCATTTTTTGTTTTACTGTTTTCTTTTTGGCCAACAATTACGACAGTAATTCTTGAGTCCTTGACCATAGATCTCGGTCAAGGACGTGCTCAAAAAGGAAATAGGAAAACAAAAAA
>CAZAJN010000064.1:0-6927 GCA_964485555.1 uncultured Bdellovibrionales bacterium | reverse complement strand
GGCAATGAACAAAGTATAGCTAATTATGTTAAAAACCAAGGAATAAAAGATTATAAACAATTACATATCCAGCAGCAAATGTTGTTTTAGGGGGATACCCCGTCAGCTTGCTGCGGGGTAATTCATTATTTTTTGAAGCAAAACTGAAAGGAATTATTGATGGAAAGGACTTTTTCGACAATCATGATTCCTCAAATCCTTTTTTAAACTAGTTAGTAAATCTGCATTTTGTAAAACAGTTACAACTAATAAAGCCCTGACTCGAAAACGAGAAGGGCTTTATTTAATATGCCAGTCACTACAAAATAACTGAGTTGGCAAGAATTTACTTTATAAACCTTACAAGTTTTACGAACTTTATAACTTCCTCCCTATTTCTTTTCGCTTCTCTCCTTTGAAGCTTTCACGAATTCATAGAACAAAGGATGAGATTTCAGTGGTGATGATTTGAATTCGGGATGAAACTGCGCTCCCAAGAAAAATGGATGCTCTGACTGCGGAAGTTCAGCGATTTCCATCAAGATTCCGTTTGGAGATTTTCCGGAAAATACCAAACCTGCTTTTTCAATGCGCTCAACATATTTTGGATTTACTTCGTAGCGATGCCTGTGACGTTCAGATATTTTTGCCTTTCCATATGCTTTTCCAGCGATGGTTCCCTTTTCCAGCACAGCGTCATACGCTCCAAGTCTCATGCTTCCGCCATAATTTTTCTGTTCCAGATATTTCTTTTGCTCCGGCATGATGTCAACAATCGGATGCTTGGTGTCAGTGTTTATTTCAGTCGTGTGAGCTTCTTGCAGACCTAGAACGTTGCGAGCATATTCGATGACTTGCAGTTGCATTCCGTAGCAGATTCCAAAATATGGAATTTTGTTTTCACGGCAATATTGAATGGCTTTGATCTTCCCTTCAATTCCGCGTCCACCGAATCCACCAGGCACCAAAATTCCATCATATTCACCAAGCGTTTCTATTTTTTCAGGCTCTTTCTCGAAGACCTCACTGTTGATCCAATCCATTTCAACCTTCGTACCTATTTTGTAACTTGCATGTTTGATAGCTTCAATGACACTGATGTATGCGTCTGACAAAACAAAGTCGCCTGTTCCGAAATATTTTCCAACGATTCCGATTTTCACTTCGCCTTTGAGATTCTTTACCCGATGGATGAGATCTTCCCATTCCTTGAGATCCGACTTCTTAGGCTTCAGTCTGAGTTTTTTTAGAATGATTTTGCTCAAATTGTCGCGTTCAAAGTTCGTGATGACTTCATAGACACTTTTCGCATCAGGAGCACTGATCACACATTCCTCAGCCACGCTGCAGAAATTGGAAATTTTTTCTTTACGTTTAGCATCCATCGGCATTTCTGAGCGAGCCACGATGATGTCAGGTTGAACTCCGGCAGCATTGACTGTTCTTACAGCATGTTGGGTCGGCTTGGTTTTCATTTCCCCGACCATGTTCGGACAAGGAACATAACTTACCATCACGGAAAGCACGTCGTCAGGATTCTTTATTTTCATCATGCGGATCGCTTCCATGAAAAGAATGTTCTCATATTCCCCAACTGTTCCTCCGATTTCAATGATGCTGATTTCGGATTTGGCTTTGTTTGAAGCATGCACGATGCGGTCGATAACTTCAAGTGGGATGTGAGGCACCACCTGCACGCATTTTCCGCCATATTCCAAATTTCTTTCGCGATGAATGACTGATTCATACACGCGTCCGGTTGTCATGTAGTTGTCACGCGAAAGAGTGATGTCCATGAAACGTTCATAATTTCCCATATCCTGGTCCGTTTCATCGCCATCGTCCAATACAAAAACCTCTCCGTGTTCAGTCGGATTCATTGTTCCAGCATCAACATTCACATATGGATCAATCTTAAGAGCTGTGACTGCATAACCGCGAGCCTTCAGAATAGCTCCGATTGAAGAAGTTGTGATTCCTTTCCCAACTCCACTCATCACTCCACCCATCACAAAGATGTACTTTCTATTTTCCATATGCGTTCATTTGATCATTTAATCATGTAAACAGAAAACACAGAGGTTTTTGTTTTAATGATTTGCATGATTGCGTGTTTAAATGCTTAGATGTTTTAATGTTTTTACAACAAAAAGTCGCTTAGATGCGACCCCCTGCCTCGCGCTAATTCATAGATATTCTATAAATTAACTCGGCCTTTTTATATTACTAAAGATACGTTCTATTTACAGTATATACCATTACTTAAGCTTGTTCAACTGTGACCGCGATTGTCGCTGTAATGCCGAAATCAAGACTAATTTTCATGCTTCTTTCGCCTAATTCTTTGATGTGCCCCTCTGTTATAGCTTTTTCAGACACGATCAAGCCTAATTGCTTGCGAATTTCCAAAACTATCTCTTTTTGAGTGATTGAACCAAAAAGCTTTCCGTCTTTGGCGCGAGCTTTTATTACGACCTTCTTGTCTTTCAAGGCATCAGCAAGCTTCTGAATTTCCTGTTTTTCCAAAGCCAGTTGAACTTTTTTCTTTTCCTCATCTTGTTTAACTTTGGAAACAGCAGCTGGAGTGGCTGCACTGGCCAGGCCGCGAGCCAGCAAGAAATTTCTTGCATATCCATCCGGAACATTTTTCAATTGACCCTTTTTGCCAACATTTTTAACATCTTGAAGAAAAATTACTTGCATAATATATAATTTAATAAAGTTTACCGCTTCAGATATTGTAATGCTATTTGACGATCATGGCAAGTCTCAATATTCCTACAAAACGCATTTTATCTGCTTTTTCTGCCTTAAAAACATGAAGATGAACAGCGCTTGTGAGGCCAGCGTCTTCATCATCTCCCTATCTTCAATACTATGAGTAACCTGTTTCTTTCTGATCAATATGCATGAAAAAATATCTTCGACAGTCTTAGGAGATGCTATGATGATGTATCCTTCTGTCTCGGTGTAGCATTTGTTTTCTTCGCAGGAAATTGCTGAATAGTCAAAGGATGATTCAGGAAGGCTTTTTATTTCCTGCACCACGGAAAGATCGGATTTTCGCATGAAACATAATGAAAAATCATCCGATTTCCCGAAAACCTGCACCGCTCCCATTATGGATTCATAGACATCGGATTGATTTTCCGGTGCGAGCTCGGAACTTTCGGGATAACCGAGAGCGATGTTTTCCAGGATATCAAGCTTACGATTTATTTCACCGATGTACGAATAAGATTTTGTCAGATCCTTGCTCATTCTGTTGACCTGCTTTTGATAGAGGGATTTCTCAGCAATGTGCCTGCCGAGACTCTTTTCCATTATCAAAAAGATGACAAAACCGATCGAGCCAAGAACAAGAATAGCGAGTTCTTGCGCCGCTGTCGCATCAAGAATCCAAAAACCTTGCTTGATCAAGGTAGGCACAAAAACTATGAAGGTGAACATTACAAGATATACCCAATACATATCTTTTGACATCGCTGTGCCCGCTGGCGGACAAAGCGGATGATGTTAGGGCTCTGCTAATTTGTCCAATTATTCTTCCATGCAAACTGCAAAATGTCAATCGATTCGCAATATTCAACAAAGAAAAACCCGCCAGAGAGGCGGGATCAATTCCTATATATTTTTGCAACCTTTCAAATATTTTCTAAGCTTCTCTCCGATTTCAGGATGTTTCAGGCCCATGTGTATGGAAGCTTTCATAAAATTAAATTTATCACCCGTATCCAGCCATTCCCCGTCAATAACATGCCCATAAATTTCCTGCTTATTTTCCAACATCAAATCAAAAGCATCAGCCAACCTGATTTCTCCGGACTTACCATGATCCATAGTGCTCAAAACTTTAAAAACTTCGGGCGTAATAATGTACTTTCCAGGAGCAACAAAGTTTGTCGGAGCATCTTCAACTTTTGGCTTTTCAATAAAGTTTTTTATTTCCCAATTTTTTTCATCAAGTTTAATTCCATCAATAACTCCGAATTTGGAAACCTCTTCTCTCGCAACTTCAGTTATTCCGATTATTGGACGCTGATATTTTTCATATGCATCCATCAGCTGTTTGGAAGCTGGAACCTTGCTGTCATAAAGACAGTCACCAAAAATAACCAACACCGGTTCGTTATTAATCAAATGAGCGGCTTGCAAAAGTGCATGTCCGTCGCCCAGCGGTTTTGGTTGGCGCACATAAGAAAATTTAGCCAGTCCTGAAATTTTTTGCACGGTTTCCAAAAGTTCCTGTTTGTTTTTTTCAACCAATGTGTCCTCCAATTCGTAAGAAATATCAAAATGATCTTCGATCGCACGTTTTCCGCGACCAGTCACAAAGATAATCTCCTCAATTCCTGAAGCTACTGCCTCTTCAACCAAATATTGAATGACGGGTTTGTCCACTATCGGCAACATCTCTTTTGGTTGCGCTTTCGTGGCTGGCAAAAATCTTGTTCCAAATCCCGCTACTGGTAAAATCGCTTTTCTAATTTTCATTTTAGTAATAAATTAGGATTTAATATTAAATAATTCAATACGATTAATAACACTAATTCAACAGTAAGAACTTTCCATGTGATATCATTCAAACTATTAACCTTGATACTTGAATAATTATACAACGGGATAATTAAATAGGTAGCCACAGCCACTAATGCTATTAGTAAATATGGAGCAGAAACAAAAAGTATCCATATAAACCAAGATTTTTCGTCATTTATGGTTGCATATATCTCCAGGATAGATTTAGAAATTGCCACCAATGATAAAAAAGAAACTAAATTTATAATAAAAATTCTGTTTAATTTAAATTTCATACTTGTTTTATTGCAATCTTTTTTTGCTTCTAATTTTCAATTCTTCATTGAACTCAGTGATTGCCTGATCTAAAATTGGATGGAAATCACGACTGATGCCTTTTTCTTTCACAATGATACTTGCCTCCAAAAGCGAGTCAGGTGTTCCAGCGTCAAGCCATTCGCCTTCAAACAAAGTTACTTCCAGTTCTTTATTTTCCAAATAAGCTCTGTTCACATCAGTAATTTCAATTTCTCCGCGGTCGGAAGGCTTCATGTTTTTCGCAATTTCCACACACTTGTTGTCATAAAGATAGAGTCCTGTCACAGCATAATCACTGATCCATTCGGTAGGTTTTTCAATGATCTCAATCGCAATATTATTTTCATCAAATTTTACAACCCCGAATCTTTCGGGATCAGAAACTTTTTTTGCAAAAACATGCCCGCCACTCCGGAATTCTTTTATTTGCTTGGCAAAATCATCTTGAAAGATGTTGTCTCCCAAAATCAAAGCGACATTGTCATCTCCGATATGATTTTCTCCGAGCGTCAAAGCCTCTGCAAGCCCCCTGGGAACAGACTGCACTTCAAAAGTCACATGTATGCCATGTTTTTTCAAAAGAGAACCCAGGAGATTCAGAAACTGTCCTGAATGCTCAGGAGCAACAATCATCAAAATGTCCTTGATTCCAGCTTTGATCAAAGTGTTCAAAGGATAGAAAATCATTTGACGATCATATACAGGCAGAAGTTGCTTGGAGGTTGTGGCTGTCATTGGAAACAGCCTGGTAGCGGTTCCGCCAGCTAAAACAATTCCTTTCATTTTTCTTTTGCGAGGCTTACATGTTTGGTCAGTCATATGTCAAAATTTACAAATTACAAATATTAAATTCCAAACAAATCTCAAAAAAAACAATAGCTAACATATAAAATTGTATTTTTAAAACTTGTATATTGTTTGGAAGTTGTTGCTTGGAGTTTGTGATTTAAATTATTGGATAAATTGGATATTTTTTGCAGAATTTTACAACTTCCTTTCTGATTTCAGCTAACATTTTTTCATCTGCATGCGAAAGGATGATTTCATCGATCCAACCTGCAATCATTTTCACTTCAATCTCCTTCACTCCCCTACTTGTGATAGCTTGCACTCCAACCCTGATTCCACTTGGATCCATCGGAGAGCGAGGATCATCAGGAATCATATTTTTATTAACCGTAATTCCAGCTTCGTCCAGGGCATGTTCCGCTTCTTTTCCAGTCACTCCTTTGCTTCCCATCACATCAACCAGCACCATATGATAGTCAGTTCCTCCGAACATTATTTTATACCCCCTCTTGTTCAATTCTTTTTCCAATACCTTGGCATTTTTCACGACTTGTTTCGCGTAAGTTTTGAAAGACGGCTTCAAGGCTTCCGCAAAAGCCACGGCCTTGGCAGCAATGTTGTTCATGTGCGGTCCTCCTTGAAAGCCAGGAAAGGCAGATTTGTCGATCTCTTTGGCAAATTCAGCTTTGCACATGATCATTCCCCCGCGCGGTCCGCGCAAAGTTTTGTGAGTTGTTGTTGTCACGATATCAAAAAATGGCACGGGGTTTTCAATGGCTTTGCCGGCGATAAGCCCTGCAATATGTGCAATGTCAAACATGGAAATTGCTCCGACTTTTTTCGCAATATCAGTAAATTTCTTGTAATCAATTTTCCTGGTGTATGCGGAAAATCCAGCAAGAAGAAGCTTGGGCTTGTGTTTCAAAGCTAATTTTTCAAGTTCAACGTAGTCAATCTCTCCATTGGCTGCTGATTTATATCCAATAAAATTATAGATTTGAGCAGAAAGCGTCAAAGGATGACCATGCGTCAAATGTCCGCCATGAGAAAGATCCATTCCTAGCACTGTGTCGCCAGGCTTTAAGACCGCGTTATAGGCAATCATGTTTGCTGGCGCCCCTGAGTGAGGTTGCACATTCACATGATCCGCGCCAAAAATTTTCTTAGCTCTTTCGATTGCTAAATTTTCAAGAGGATCAGTGAACATCTGTCCGCCGTAATATCTCTTGCCTGGATAGCCTTCTGAATATTTATTAGTAAAAACTGAGCCAAGCGCTTCAAGCACGGCTTTGGAAACATAATTTTCACTGGCAATAAGCTCCA
>CAZAJN010000063.1:0-5185 GCA_964485555.1 uncultured Bdellovibrionales bacterium | reverse complement strand
CATCGACGAGCAATCGTCTTGCGAGTCGAGGCGGGGCTCTCCTTATCAAAGGGGAGGATGATAATGAAGAAAACAATACTATGAAACAACAAAAAATTGCCATTTTTGACATAGACGGAACGATATTTAGAAAAAATCTGCAATTCGAACTCATCAATGAACTCTCATGGATTGACGTTTTTCCTCGAAAGGTCAGAGACAAGATCGTGACGCTCTACACAAATTGGCTTGAACACAAGGGGAGCTATGAGCAATATCGCGCAGGATTGGTGGAGCTCTATGAAAAACATATTTGCGGTTGCAAATTGGTGGATGTTGAACGTGCCAGCAGGGGAGTCGTCACTTTTCATCAAGACAGAACCTATGTTTTTGCGGAAAGAATAATCAAGCAACTCAGAAAAGAAAATTATCATATCATCGCCATTTCAGGTTCACCGATTGAAATTGTCAGAGAATATGATAAGCTTCATTTGCATTTCGATGCTGTTTTTGGGAGTGTGTATTGCTTGAATGAAAAAGGGATATACACTGGAGAAACTGATTACGAGCCGGTCAAGAACAAAGGCAATCTGGTCAAGCAATATGTTTTTGAGCACAATCTGACATTGGAAGACTCCTATGGCATGGGAGACACTGAATCAGATGCCAGCTTTCTTAGTTTGGTGGCAAATCCCATAGCTTTCAATCCAAATGAGGAACTTAAGGCAATTGCGCAAAAAAATGGTTGGCGGATAGTTGTGGAAAAAAAGGATGTGGTATGGGAAATGACGGAGTGTGTGAATCTTAATTTGGTATAATACATATAAACAAAAAAACATTTAAACATTTAAACATATCCAAACTCTTTGTTTGTATGTTTGCATGCTTATATGTTTGAATGATACATATGAGTTTGAATGACGTAATGGAGAAGACTATCAAAAAGACACTGTGGCTGTGGCTTCCTTTTCATGCTCTAAAAAGACTGGTCAAGGAATTTATGGAAAAGAAGTAGTCAGTAACTAGAAACTAGTAATCAGAGGCTAGAAATCAGTAATTAGTAACTCGTAGCTAGTAACTCGTAACTCGTAACTATAAATCAGTAACTAGTAATCAGTAACTGGTAACTGGTCAGGAAATAAAAAACGCTAACTTTTCAGGGTTAGCGTTTTTTGATTGTGTGATTGTGATGGAAAAGCTATTTGATTTTCTCAACAAATTTTGCGAAGATTGCAGGATTTTCAGCTGCCATCTGTGAAAGCACTTTACGGTCAGTTTCGATATTTTTAGTCTTCAGTATGGCGATAAATTTGCTGTAAGAGATGTCGAACAGACGAACTGCATTGTTCAGGCGCAAGATCCAAAGAGCTCTGTTTGTTCGTTTCTTGGCTCGACGATCACGATGAGCATATTTTCCAGCTTTGATCACAGCTTCTTTGGCAGCAACGAAGTTTTTGCTCCGGCGCCATCTGAAACCCTTAGCCAGTTCCAATACCGTCCTTCTCCTTTTTGATGCGGCTACTCCGCGTTTTAC
The DNA here is from genome assembly GCA_964485555.1 of uncultured Bdellovibrionales bacterium. Taxonomy (GTDB): domain Bacteria; phylum Patescibacteriota; class Minisyncoccia; order Moranbacterales; family GWC2-37-73; genus GWC2-37-8. Next base: position 3,672 of record CAZAJN010000063.1, on the reverse strand, counting down.
TCTACTCATTTTATTGTTACTGATCTACACGGATTATTAACAGATTCTCACGGAGCACGGATATCCGTGGTCAGTGTTTATCAGTTTCCTATCAGTGTTTATCTGTCTAATTTAATTATTTACCGATTGCATACGGCAATGCTGCCACAATGTTTTTCTCATCAGCTCTGAACATGCGCTTATCCTTTTTCTTGGCTCTTCCTTCTGCTCCAGTTTCTTTGGAGTTGTAATGGTTTTGCCCAGTAGCTCTGCGGATAACTTTTCCGTTCTTGGTTATTTTGACTTTCTTGATCACTGACTTCTTGGTCTTCATCTTTGGCATATATTTATATGAATCATGAATCATGAGATATGAAACATGGGATACTAAAGAATTATATATTTTAAATTATTGTCTTGTCTGATTGATGATTCATTATTCGCTGGCAGCTATCGGCGCGATGATAACATTGAATCCTCCAGGGAAACGCTTGATCGGGTCTTCAACTTTGTAGGGAACCGTGATTGCACTGATGAAATCTTGCAAATTCTTTCTGGCCAAATCTTGGTGAGCTTTTTCACGACCTCTCAGCACGATGTCAATTTTCACCTTATCTCCTTGCCTCAAAAATTTCTCACTTTGCGCTCTTTTGAATTCGCTGTCATGCGTGTCAGTCCTGAGTCCCAGTCGCACTCCCTTAATTTCCACTTTTTTCTGTTTGGCTTTCGCTATGCGCAATTGTTTGGATTGCTGATACAAGTGTTTTCCATAGTCCATGATGCGACATACTGGCACGGCAGCTTTCGGTGAAACTTCAACCAAATCTAACAATCTTTCCTTAGCCAGTGCCATGGCGTCCAAGGTGGACATTTCTCCGAGCTGGTTGCCTTCATCATCGATAACGAAAACGACTGGTACGCGGATGCCATCATTGATGCGCAATTGCGCTGGACCGGTCTGCTGCTTTGGTTTGAAACGAAATCTTTTTCTAATGGTCGTATTGGTCTTTCATTTTTTACTTATGGTTAAAGTAAAATAGAGCGACATTAACTTTAATTTTTCATATAACATATAGCATATAACATATAACAAATAAAATCTTGTTACATGCTACATGTTACATGTCTCATGAATGTGTGGAGCTGATGGGAATTGCACCCATGTCCAAAATTGACAATCCAAAATCCTCTACAAGTTTAGTTTGCTTCAGGTTCTCAAAAGAGAACTACGACGCTTTGGAGTAGGAAGCAGACGAAACCTCCAAGTGCCGTTTCCAGAAAGATTTCGCTTCATGCGTCCGGAAAACCGCAGGAAACTATTCTCATGATTGAGACCAGGATCTATCTATGAGAAATCGATAGGCTGATCGCTTCGAGCTTTAAGCTAAAGCAGGTGAGAAACTAGCAAATGCTTGCGCAAAAGTAGTTTTCGCCTTTGATATGAAGTTTGCACTTATATCTTTGCCGCATTTTTTACGATACATCGGCATCATCGACTTGCATATCTTGAAAAGTACAACCTGTCGAAACTAAACAGCCCCATTAAAAATTCAAAGCTTTGAATTTTTAATGGGAATGTCAAAATCTAAAATCTAAATGTCAAATAAATGTCTCAAATCCAAACAATAAAATTAAAACATTAGAACTTTGGATTTTATTTGGAATTGGAAATTAGGATTTTGGATTTTTAAGAATTTTTCATCTTTCTTTCCATTTCTCTTTTAGACTCCTTCTTTGCTATATTGCTTCTCTTGTCGAACGCCTTTTTTCCGCGTCCTACAGCGAATTCCAACTTGATGAGTCGTCTCTTAGTATACACACGCAGGGGCACCAATGTCAAGCCTTTTACATGCAATTTTCCGACCAATGACCTGATTTCAGATTTACGGAGCAAAAGCTTCCTTGAACGGGTCGGATCATAGGCTGTAAGCGGGTTGGCGAAAGGATACGGTGAGATGTGGGCATTGGTGAGGAATAATTCTCCTTCATGCATGGTGACAAAGCTGCCTTTGAGGCTCAAATGCCCCTTTTTCACTGATTTCACCTCAGCTCCACCCAGCACCAAACCAGCCTCGAACTTATCCAGGATTTCATAATCAAAAACAGCCCTTTTGTTGATAGCTAGGGTACTCATATGTTCCATTTTACCATAATTTAGGGCAAAAATCAAGACCCACGAAAGCGGTGGCATCTGAAGACTGAATGCTTGCCAATGGCGACATTTTTCAAAAATATCGCATCACTCTGTCATGTTAGTTGGCAACAGATTTTTTTTATTGAAAATTATTTTGAGAGTGGGAAAGTGCATTTCGCATCTCTCTTTGAGTCGCTGTTTTGCTGGCAAATTTTTCAAAGTAAATTGTGGATAAAAATACAATAGCATTTTTTGTTCAATACGATTTAGTGTGCTATAATTTTATCAATCACTAATGTAAATAAAATACATATAAATTGAAGTGTCTTTATGCAAAAAATAAAACAAATCCTAAAGAAAATAAAAACTTGGTTTGTCGATCATTACCATCTCATTTTCAAATCTGCTGCGGACAATCATCTGCGCATCCAACAGATTTTGAAAAATACCGACGGCAGCTATCAGCTGACGGTCAAATTCGATTCGTATTCGGAACTTAGAAATTATCAAAAAAAATTAAGACGGCTCACGGTCAGTCTTTCTTCGGCAGTGGCGATGGTTGTTGTTGCTGTCATCGTGGCGCCATATGTGATGAACCCTAGCAGGTCAAGCGCCGCCAATTATCAATGGAAGCAGACAAGCTGGGAGAGTGGAATAAATACAGCTAGTTTTCCAAAGCATCCTGTTAATAATGATGGAGATGGGGCAGATGGATGGAAGCAATTTTATTCCAAAGATGAAATTAATTTTTCAATAGCTGGTGAAATAAAACTCAATCAGTTGACTGGAGCAAAAACTCAAACAAATTCTGGAGATCAAGATAATGGTTTCAATAAAGCAGGGAGGGATCTTGATTCTGACAAAATTGCCATCAAACCGCAAGCGGATGCGGGAGTGGGAAGCAATGGAAATTTGCAATTAGGACAATCCATATCAAATGCAAATGCGGTGATTACAGATGAAACAATTACGGTTGCTACTGCTACGCAGCAAGGAGGGTTGGCGTATGGGACGAGAGTGAGTACCGTGCTAAATGGGGTGAGTGGCGCGAATTCGAGCGTAACGTTGTCTTATACGGCTTCAATGGTTGCCACGGGAGAATATCACACCTGTGCCGTCAAGACGGATGGGAGTCTGCAGTGTTGGGGGAGTGACAGCGCCGGACAAATTGGCAACGGAGCGACCACCGGTAGCATGGTTTCCCCACAAACAGTCATCGCAAGCGGAGTGACGCAGGTTGCCGCGGGGTTCTACCACACCTGCGCCGTCAAGACAGATGGAAGTCTGCAGTGTTGGGGGTATGACGGCAGCGGACAAGTTGGCAATGGGGCGACCACTGGCGACGCAAATTCCCCAGGCCAGACTATTATAGAAGTGTATGCTTTTCTTGAAGAAGTGACCCAAGTTTCCGGGGGAGGCTCCCACGCCTGTGCCATCAAGAGCGCGGATGGGAGTCTGTGGTGCTGGGGGAGTGACAGTAATGGGCAAGTTGGCAACGGGGCGACCACTGGTAACATAGTTTCCCCTGCTACGGTCATCGCAAGCGGAGTGACGCAGGT
>CAZAJN010000062.1:0-1643 GCA_964485555.1 uncultured Bdellovibrionales bacterium | reverse complement strand
AATTCCCAGCGCCTTATGTTTTTTGATGAAACTTTTCTCCCAAAATGGAGAAGTTGAAACTATTCCCAGTGTCGCCAGAAAAGAAAGCTGGAAACCGATGTCATATCTAAGTAATAGCGGATTCAAAAAGAGCATGATTGCACCTGCAAAAATTATGGCATTTTCCGAGGAAGCCAATCTCCCGTGTTTCATAGCCCAAAGCAAAATCCCGCTCATCACGCCAGCCCTCACTGCCGAAGCTGGAAAACCTATCATCACCACGAAAAGTGCAATGCCAAGAAGCGCAAACCAGATCGCCTGTTTGCGCCAAAGACCCAGCGCGATTCCAAGCAAAATAAAGTATTCCGCTATGATGGTCACATTATATCCGGAAACTGCCACGATATGTGTCATGCCAGTTCTGGAAAAATCATTTTTTATTTCCTCAGAAAAACCTCTCGAGCCGCCCAGCAAAATTCCGCCTGCCAAGACGCTTTCCGGACTGGGGATGACGTCGTTTATGTTTTTCTCAAGCAAATTTTTCAATTTAAAGATCTGTGTCAAGAAAATATTTCCACCGCGCTCTTCGATTTTTCTGAAATTTTTATCTTCGCAGGAATATAAGACGCCTTCTTTCGCCATATACATCATGTAATCAAAATCGGAATCTTCTTTATTTTCAATTCTCTCAGCCCTGCATGAAATTTCAAGCAAATCGCCATATTGGAAAACCGGGTACATGGTAACCTGCAAAAGCATGACGATTTTTTCCTGCTCCAATCTCATGATGACGTTTTGGCCAAAAGAAGATTCTGAAGCCTTAAGCACCAATGCGTTTTCATTGAAAGTTTTGCCGGCCTTGTCAGCATCCTCAATTCCTTTCAATGAATTTTCCACGCGCCAAATCCCGATGGCAAAAAAGAGCAAAATAAAAGCGACCAAGGCCGCATATTTGTTTTTATAAAAAATTGTCAGCAATACTATTGAGAATGTAAGGAGCATCAATAAATAATTCTGACTGATTTCAAAAAATGACCGCACAAAAACTCCCCCAATGAATGCAAGCAGTATGAACAATAATATTTTTGATTTGCTCATGCCTTTATTATAGCAAAAGAGGATGATATAGCTATACCACCCTCTTTTTGGCCTGAGCCAATTTATCCTATTTCATGCTGTGACATTTTGTGCATACGACTGGGAATTTGTCGTTCAACATCTTCGTGATTTTATCACAAATTCCAGTTCCTGGTGGTCCAAGGTCACACCCGTAACAACTTGGAGCAAGACCGCACTGCACAACGCCTTCACAAACAACACAAATTCTAATTGCCATTTGAGACCTCCGATTTCATAAGATATCAACCATTTTTATTTTAGCGGATTTTCCGCCAACAATATTAATATGACTTTTAGGAACATCAAAGAACTTTGCTAATATCTTTATTAACATATCATTGGCCTGTCCGTCAACCGGAGCGGCTGTAAGTTTCACTTTATATTCCCCTTCTGAGATCTTGATGACTTCATTCTTGGAAGATCTCGGGGAGGCTTTCACATAAATCCTCATAAGTAATATATTTTTAGGACTTACACGATTGGCATAGTTTCATACAAAATTGTTTTTTTGCGGCCTGCCCCCCCGCCGGGCGGGGTCCCGCGTG
>CAZAJN010000061.1:0-24987 GCA_964485555.1 uncultured Bdellovibrionales bacterium | reverse complement strand
GCTGTAGCGCGACCAAAATAAAAAGCTTTTAAACAAAATACATAATCCGCAACTATTTCATAACTTTCATCATATTGTCCAAACTTATCATGCAAATTTTTTTTATAATACATGGAAGGATGTTGCATTGGTTGAATTGGCAAAACATCTGGAGATGTTTGAACTAATCTATTCTCCTCACAATGTTTATCCCAAACTTTAGTGATACCATACACGGCATCAGCCTGAGGATTCTTCTTTATACACTCTGATGCGCCACTTAAAGCATCTTTTTCCAGCCAATCTCCCGCTCCAACAATGTTCAAGTATTTTCCTCTAGCTAATTTCACACCTTTATTTAGGGCATTATACAGGCCAGTATCCCTCTCACTTATCCATCTTAGCTTATCTGAGAATTTTTTCCCATACTCCAATATGACATTCTGGGTTCCATCAGTTGATGCACCATCAACAATAACAACTTCGTAATCATCATAGGTTTGCGCAAAAATAGAATCGAGCGTCTTGGGCAGACGTTTGGCAGCATTATAAGTGCATATTATGATTGAAAATTTCATGAAGTTTATATATTATAATTTATTTTAATTTCCTTAGTCTAATTGCATAATAAATCATTCTAATAGGCTGCCGAAATCTACCATTAATTACCATGCTTAAACACTTTCCAATAACCATTTTCAGTAGAGATACCTTTACCAGAACGTATCTTTTGCCATAAGAAAAGTATCTATTGTTCCGTAAGAATAATATCCCCTTACTATCAAGCTTAATACCTAATGATTTAAAATCCATAAATCGATTCCAGAAATCTGAATTGTATTTTTCCCATGCGTGACATCCGAAGGGAAGTTTTTTTCCTGTCATCTCATAAAGTTTCTCCGGCATGCATTCAAAAGAAAAATGCATGGCAACATCGGGTTGGGCCACATTAAAATTCCCATTCACTTTCTTTGCGCACAAGCTAAAAAAGCCATCTTCATTCGCTCCACTGTCAATAAAATTCTTAACAATCACCCCCGATTCACCCCCGGAGTTAAGCACATCTATAAAACTAGCTATATTTCTCAATGAAAATCCACCATTTCCAGCATCTTTCAGCAGAACCGATTCGTTACCACAAGAACCGTAACCCTCAAACCAAGGAGCTCCAATATAATCATATCCCTGACTACACCAATAATCCAATTCATCCCTAAAAACATAGGCATCCAGCTGATAAATCAGCATAAATTCATACATCTTGAATCTTTCGTAGAAATTAATATTCAGCATCAATCTATTGTATCCGGCGATGCCAGCAAAATACTCTGGCGGGAATTCAACGATGTTAAAATTAATTTCATATTCTTTTAATATATCCGTGTAGACATTCGTATCCAAGTCACGCGGACAAATTAAAGATAGGGGGTGCCTTCTAAGTGTTTTGCAACATTGAACAAGCGATGCCTTTTCAAGCAGCGAAAGATTATCCTTATATACCGGAATGATAACAATTGCCTTTGACACTTTATTTTTTTAAATACTTTTTAGCAAACTTTACTGGAGAGAAAATTGCAAATCTCAACCTTAAATACCATCTCCTTAATTTCCAAAATTTTGAGGATTCCATAATGAATATCATTTGATTTAGTTGTTGCACCTCTTGATCTTTTCGTTGTATTTCCTGGTCTTTTTGTTGTATTTCCTGATTCTTTTCTTCAATCACTATATCTCCTCGCTGAACTTCCATGTTTTTTTGCTGTATTTCAAGAATCTTCGAATCTATCTTATGAAACAATGAATCAATTTTTCCATTCTCAAAATCCTCGATTGAAAATGAATAATGAAACATTAATTCATCACGCAAGTCAAATATTGGATTCTTATCTCCTTTAAACAAAACTCCTAACCCATATGAATGATGAAATTCCATTGTCTCATGCCCACTCTTCAATTCGTTCCAAAACTTATACACACCAAAATCATCCCTAGTGACAACAATATCATGAAACAGGATAATTCCACCTTTTTTCACTTTTGGAAACCATGATTCAAAATCATTTTTTACTGCCTCATAAGTATGCAACCCATCTATATGCAAAACATCAATTGATTCATTCTCAAATTCAGACAATGCTTCGTTAAAATTTTTTCTTATCAAGTTTATCTTTAAATCGGAATAAAATCTGCCCTTTATTTTATTTACAGTCTCAAAAACTTCTTCACCATAAAAACCCGCGTGCTTCTCCCCCTCCCATGAATCAACAGCATTAAGTTCTGTTTCAATGTTCTGATCTTTTACTGCCTGAGAAAATGACCAAAAAGATGTGCCGTAATGCGTTCCAAGTTCCACAATCTTTTTTGGTTTTAAATTTGACACCAAATCATATGCAAAAAACTTATGCCCCGCCCACGGCCAAGCAAAATCATTAAATTCTTCTTCATATTCAAACTTCGGTTTAAAATATTTCCAGTTCATTTTTTTAAAAAAATAATTATATTATATTTATAAGAATAACATTATCTCGGATCCCAATTATCCAAATGTATAACCTTGTGAGCAGACAAATCAGAAAAATTTCTAAACAATAAGAAGGGGCTATGCAAATTAGCATAGGCTGATGCCATATAATGCCCTATTATCTTATCTCTCCTTTTCAAATCAATTTTCTCCACAGCATACTTTAGTTTTTCTTTTGATAGCACCGCTATTCCAGAGTGTGGATTTTCAGCAATTCTTAAATCATAATTGTTGTATTTCTTTGACACGTTAGTCCATCCTGGCCATGCCTTCAAATCAACACAATATTCGTGACTGCCATCACATTCCATCCTGTTCGGATGAAAACACTCACTGATTTTATTTTCTTTATCAAATTCAACTATTCTTTCAAAAGTTTTGCGAGTTAATAATATGTCATCTTCTATATTTATAAAATAATCATATTTGTCTACTTGAGAAGCCATCCACTCAATTGACTCATAAATCAAAAATGACGGATTACCAACATGCGAAAAATCCTGATCAATACTCACAAGAGATTTTTCTTTTATTCCGCATATTCTTATTTCCGTGTTTGGTATTTTACGCAATTCATTTATAACTTTCTCAACTATTCCTTTTCTAACACTTGCATCCTGAGTGCCTGATTTTCCTCTAAAATCTTTTCCTTTTCCGTAATAATGATTAACAACAGCAAGCACGGTTGGTCTTTTTTTATTGCAAAAAAAATTCCTTAACTTTTTCACATATTTAATAAAAAATGCAGGAAGGTTAGATCGAAAATCATTAAATGTTTTTTTCATAAATTAATTTAAAATTGAATTTCTGCACCACCCCTCTCTGTTTCTATTGTATAAGCACCAACTATTTCACTATTTTCCTTCTTCCACATATTCACAATTTCAATTTCTTCAGGTCTTTTTGCATCATGCAAAATAATCACACTATCCTTTTTTAAATATTTCTTCATAACATTTATCGCAGGATACCTAGAATTCTTACACAGCGAACCTAGTGGCCCATCTACGAATAATAAATCAATTTTATCAAAATCAAATTTGAAATCTCTTGGATTGTACCATTTATACATTGCACCATTTATTTCAAATTCGGTGATATCAGAAAAAACCAATTTTACTTTTTTTTCATCATAAACATTTTCAGCAACTAATAGATTTTTTGTTTTTTCCAAAAAGGACCTGTCGGAATCAAACGACATCAATGTATAATCATATCCCAATCTCTCAAGCGTCTTCAATATAATCAAAGATGAGGTTCCACTTCCGAGTTCAACTATATTAACTGGTCTATTTGTAATAACCTTATAAATCAAATATCTTGCAAATTCTTCCTCAATAGGCCAATTATTCCAATAAATAGGGAATTTCAAGTCGAGTTGCTGTTCAATGCTCATTGTTTTATTTTTAAAATAATTAGAATCTCCATTCATGATTTATATCACAAAATCCTCTATAATTGTTTTTTATCCCTGCTGAAAACATTTTCAAGGTTCTAAACCCTGGTTTATAATCATAATGATTTTGCTCAACTTCACCCCAACATGCAACATTCATCAAATATTCCCCTTTTAAAACAGGCATTTTTTCGAAATGCAATATTATGAATTCTTTATGATTTTTTACCTCAATCTCATCCATTTGGGTATTGTAACCAAAAACTTGCCCACCATAAACAGAATGGAGACCTACTCCAAAATTTAAAAATTCAACATTTTTTTTCAATTTAAAATCAATGCGGATATCCAACGCATCCCCTGTCTGGAAAACATTTCTGCTTTTCCCATCTTTGTCCAAAAATTCCACTTTTGTTATTTCTGCAATTTTGTTTCTTTGATCTTCTTCTAATTTTTTCTTTTCATCTTCAATCCTTTTCTTTTCAAGTTCCAATTCTTTTCCTTTCATTTTTGCAAGGTCTTTTTCCGCATCTCCCATCTTTCTTTTTTCCTCATCAAAAATACGTTTGTCTTCATCTGACATGTTCTGGTATGTGTATTCATTTCCAACATCTTCTGCCTTTCCAATTTTCATGATCTTTCCATTGCGGATAAGCATTGCGCGGTCGCAATATCTCTGCACGGTTCCAATGTCATGAGTGACCAAAATCACTGTTTTTCCCTGTTTTTTGTATTTGTTGAATTCGTTGAGGCATTTGCTTGCAAAATTCGAATCTCCCACTGCCAAAACTTCATCCATCAAAAGAATTTCGCGATTGGCGTGAATCGAAACCGAAAAGGCCAGACGCACTTGCATTCCGGAAGAATAATTCTTGAGTTTCTGATCAATGAAACGTTCGAGTTCGGAAAATTTCACGATCGAATCAAATTTCGCATCAATCTGCTTTTGTGTCATTCCAAGAACAGTCGCATTGAGATACACATTGTCTCTCCCTGAAAGTTCAGGATTGAAACCAATTCCCAACTCCAAAAATGGTGAGATCATCCCGTTTATCTTCACCTTGCCTTTGTCGGCTTGATATATTCCAGCCAAAATCTTGAGAAGTGTTGATTTTCCACTTCCATTTCTTCCAATTATTCCAAAAAATTCTCCTTTTTTGACCTCAAAAGAAACGTCGTCAAGAGCATTGAATTCTTCGTATCCTCCTTTTTTGCTGAACAGTGAAACAGCGGCACCGCGAAGAGAGCTCACTTTCTCATGAGGAATGCGGAAGGTTTTGGAGACGTGGGAAACAGAAATTGCTATTTCTTTATTCATATGATGCAAGATACAAGATACAATAACCAAAAAAATTCCAAAGTATCAAATTCCAAACTTAAAAAAATGCTTAGTCTGACTCATTTTTACTGATTAATTCTATCATTATAGAGGCAAAATTGCAATGCAAATTATCAAACTTTCAATATTTCATCATTCAATAAGAAATCAATAATTTGATAATGTTTAATACCTTTATAATCATTACCAACCACATTATCCATTGAAACCACAATTTTCTGATAATTATCCGGTATATCAAGCAAATTGCCGAACTCTCGCTCTTTCGTTGCATCGTCGTTTATTAAATAAGCAACTTGTATGTATATTTTTTTTCCTGCTTTTTCTGCGACAAAATCAATTTCCTTGTTTCCCAATTGACCAACATGAATTGAAAATCCCAACCGTGACAAGTGCGAGAAAACCAGGTTTTCCAACATCTGCCCGATCTCCGTCGCTTTATATCCAACCAGGGAATTTCTTATTCCTAAATCTTCCCAATAATATTTTTCATTGATTTCAAAAATCTTTTTACCTTTGACGTCTGCTCGGTTGACTTCTCTAATAATGAAGCTGGAAGTTAAAAATGACAAATAATCCAAAACAATATTAGGAGTAGTCTTAATTTTTTGTGATTTCAAAAAGTCACTGATCCTATTAGCTGAAACCAAAGATCCGATATTATCTGCCAAATACTCCAGGAGACGATTGAGAAAATTAATGTTTCTAATTCTGAAGCGCGCGACCACATCTTTCAAGATGATTGTATTATATATGCTTTGCAAATACCCATACACAATTTCATCGGTAAGTTTCAGATTGGTGATAAAGGGCAGTCCCCCATAACGAATATATTTCATCAACGATTCCTCGCCAGACGGCAATTTTTGAAATTGCAAAAATTCTTGATACGACAAAGTGTGCACAGGAATTTCAATATAGCGTCCAGACAAACCCGTGGCAATTTCAGAAGATAATAGTTTTGCATTGCTACCAGTACAATAAAGATCAAAGGTTTTTTTTGCGAAAAGATGTCTTAGCGCTTTTTCAAAATTTTCTATATCTTGGATTTCGTCAATAAACAGATAATTTTTAACTCCGGGGATGATACGTTTTTCAACATAAACGATTAAATCGCGATAATTAAAAATCGCGTCATATTCATTTTCCTCTTTATTTATATACACTATGTTTGCCTTCTTATCTTTGTTTTTTATTGCATCTATCAATTGGAACAAAATATAGCTCTTGCCAACACGTCTTTGACCAATGAGAACCTTGATAAGATCAGTTCCAATAAAAGGAACAATTTTTTCGAGATAATATGGGCGCTTTTGATATATCTTATTCATACTTAAAACTATTTATGATTTATTGATATATTTTAAGTATACTTAAAACTCACCAGAAAGTCAATGCATTGCACCAACACCAGTTGCTTTTAACAATTTTATACACATTTGCCATTTTATTGAATCATGGCTCCATAAAGGCATTTTAAACTGCTAATTATGGCTAATTCGCCATAATTAGGGTCGATTTTCCGCTTCCATTTCTTCCGATAATTCCGAAAAATTCCCCTTTTTTCACTTCAAAAGAGACATCATCCAACGCCTTAAATTCTTCATATCCCTTATTCCTGGTGAATGCACTCACAGCCGCCCCACGCAACGAAGACACCTTTTCATGAGGTATCTTAAAAGTCTTGGAAATATTTTTGACACTTATCGCAATATCCCTCTCCATATCGTATGTTTATCTTTTTGTTATAATCCCAATTTCCCTTCTTGTTATCCCCTCTCTTATCCTATTTACTATCCCCACACTTACCCATTTTATTATCCTCCATCTTACTCTTTTCACCCCCCCCCCTTTTTTTAAAAATCTTTTTATTTTTCTACCACCTCGTAACCACTTTCCGACGACCGCACAAATCTGGTCACACGCTTTGAATCATTTATAGACAAAATTTTCATCCATTTAAACAAAATCAACCTTAAACAAGGTTTGTTTTACCTGCTAATATTATCACTAAAAACCTAAAAAAGCAATGCTTCGGCGCAACATTCCCTTCTTACTGCATATAACCATTTATCTCAGATAATCCACTGCTAAATATTTCAAATATGTCCTTTCCCCTCCATCACATTCACTTTCTCCCCGCAACCACTTTCCGACGACCGCATTTTTCTGGTCACGGTGTTGTTATTTGATATTTGATCTGGATGCCACATTCACAAGTGCAACCGTGACCACTTTCCGACGACCGCACAAATGTGGTCACGGTGTTAAAAATTTCGCTCATGTCGCTCATGCTACTCATGCTACTCATACTACTCATGCCAATAATGTTTTAGTATCTGCGGAGAAATTGCAACCACAAGTAAACATTATATCTTTTTTTGATTTTTTGATAAAACTATCATTTGAATGATGCTGATTATGACAAAAAGTGATCCCATCCAGATTGAAACTGATTCCTTGGTTGGATTTCCTACGATCTGCGTTGAAGATGTAGGCGCAAAAATTATGAAAATCGTAGCCAATGTAATCCATGCTATCGCGAACTTCAGCCATTTCTTGAATACAAAATCATTAACAAAAAATAGCACGGCAGATGTAAAAATTAGAGACAATGAAGCTTGCATTAAATAATCTATATATTTATGATATTTAAAAAAACAATCCCCTGCGACCTCACAGATGCCTATTTCATAAACATTTATAGATATATATCCCCACCCAAGCACAATTAATCCTAAAAATAATCCGACAAACCTCCACCAATAAGTTTTTTGCATATTTTTTTATATTATTTGATTTAATTACATTCTAACCGAATTAAGATTCTTTATCAAAAGTTCCTCAGCCAAAGAAGTCATGGAGTCAGAAAATTTGTCATTAATAAACCCAACAAGATCATCGATTTTCTTGTTCAGCAATTTGATCTGATTTTCTTTTGGATTTTTGTTGTTCTTTTCGTCCATTTTTTCAATCATATCTCTTTCATGAATGAGTTCCCTGATCTTGACTTGCAAAAAATCTTGGGCTTTTGAATCATTGATGAATTTCAATTTCGCCAAATGATCAACCTGCATGGAAATCATTTCCAAAGTCACAGGCAATTCAACTTCTCCTCCAACAGTCTTATCAATTTCATAGTCAATTCTTCCGTCACTATCCATGTCTGCCTCCAACGTTGTCATCTCCTCAAGCCCTGATGAAGGAATTGCGAAAGAAACTTTTGCATCAGCAGTTGTCGGAAGATTTTTGAAAATTGTGCTCGAGACAACTTCCTCCCCTTCTTCCGAAATTTTCACCTCTTCCAAGGAAAGCGTGTATGCTCCGATCGCATATCCATCCATCACAACATTGACGTTTTCTCCACCCTCAAACCCGACATATTTCCTGTCTCCAAATTGTTGATAGCGACTATTCGGAATACCCTCTTCAAAAACAACTTTTTCTTGACCATCGATTACGATTTTTTTGGGACCCGTATGATTTCCTTTCTCATCATAAAGATGAATATCTAAAGGCGAGTATAAAGTCATCCTTAATTTTGGTGCCTGATCATCATATCCATCCGGATTTGGTCTTTCTTTTTTGAGGCCCATTGGCAGCACTGAGTATTCATTTTTGACAATATTTTGAACAAATTGATTTAGCTCAGTTAATTCAAGAATATCCTTATGCTTACGATCTTTATCTACCCCTTTATTCAATAACCACAAATCAACCCAGTATCTCTCCACATTTTCATTCGCACTCATCATCAATGCACTTGGAGCGACAACCACGCCGTCCCCATCAACCGTAAACTCTGGTTCATAGATCGGCTCGTATTCACCCATTCCGATGCAAGACGGGATTTTCGAATCAGCCATGTAGCAATCAACTTTTTCTTTTTCCGTATATTTGACGCCGCTGACCGTGTCCAATCCCCAACCTGCGACTTGAATCACCTCAATGCCTTCAGGAACAGCCCAGTTATCCAATCTTTCATGCATTTCCTTTGCCTGAATCAAAAGTTTTTCATTCAAAACATTTTCCTTTTCAATTTCGGCAGGATCAGGCTTTTCCCGCCCATCACCTTTGCCAGACAAAAATTGCATGAATTCATTCGAATCACCAACATAATTTCCATAGACATCCATGAACTTCTCGTATTCAGTCCTCTGTGAAGAAAAGCTTATGAACGGATTTTCCATTCGTTCAAAATATTTGCTTGATGGAAGCAGTCCATAAGCTCCAGGCATGTTTTCGGCAAGTTTGCGCGATTCCTCTCTCGAAATCAACGTTCCAAGAAGTGCGGCTTCGTCATATCCATACAAAAGCGATAGCATTGCCAGCGGTGTTCCCATTTGAGGAGTGCCCACCATCACAATCTTATCAACCTTGTCCGCCAACCCTCTTTTTTCCAGCTCCATCATGATAGCCTTGGCAAGCAGTCCGCCATTTGAATGCGCGACGATCGTCACTTTCTCACTTTTGGAAGTTTGCGCCAACGATTCAATCTGTGAAATTGCAGATTTCATATTGTCTTCATAGGGTGTGCCGTTTTGTGCCACATCTTCAACATTTTGACGCCAATCATAGGCAAAAACTTCATAATCATTTATAGTCTCAGCTTCTTTCATGTCCGCGAGTTTTCCAAGAAAAGTTTTGTAGATGTTTCCACCAATAACAGGAGCGCCAACTTCTTCTAGGACGTCCCCGGTGTAGACATTCTCAAGGCTTTTGCCATCATCATCCATTTGAAGCTCTTCGACATCATTTCCGAAATAATTAGGTGGCCAAAGTTGATCTTCACCTAATGCTCCTTTTTTGTACAATTTGCTCGCCTTTATTCCAGGCAGAAACATGACATTAGAATAGCAGTTTTCCTGACAACCGACATTTGGATCTTTACCAAGCCAGGGGTTAAAACGCACATTAGCGCTTACAGCATTATCAAAATAGGCTTCATCGGATTTAGATCTTTGGTATGGTACAAATCTTGGACCAGCGCTACTGCCCCACCAATTATTAGAAGCATCTAAGACGTATTCGGTCGAATTAGGATAATTCTTTTTTGCGTAAGCAGCCAGTCTGTTTCCGTATAGTGAATTGTTGGTTATTTTAACTGTATGCTTGTAATAAAGACTACTAAGAATGACACTAACACCAACATTATTATTCGCAATAATGTTGCTTTCAATTGTTGCGTCTATATTGGAAATACTAATTGCATTTAAATTATGATAGAATTCGCAATTTTTTATACTTAATACATTTCTATAGGTGACATCCATTCCAAACAGACCACTACCAACTGCAGTGGTTGCATACAAAAAAGTTGCATATTCAAAATTAGCCGTGCGATTGCCAACGATTCCAATATTTTGCCATTCTCCCATCTTTAATTCGCCATCAAATCCATTCTTGTTAGTATCACCGCCATGTTCATCATCTTTCGCAGATGTAAAAATTATTCTTTCATCTGGAGTTCCAACAGCGTTAATATTAGACATTGCATAAATATATCCGCTACTCCCAAATTTCACCACAACACCAGGTTCTATTGTAAGACTTCCCCCAGATAATGTTACTTGGGCATTTATAATGTATGGACTATTTTCTTTTGTCCAAGTCTGATTTCCGCGAATTTCTACAAATTTATCGTAGACGGTCGGTCCGGCTGCAAAACTTCCATGTCCAATGAATAACGAAGAGAATACTAACGATACAAGCAACAAAAACTTTATTTGTTTTTTCATATTAATCTATTAATATTTATTCAACTTATAAAGATATTGTATCATGGATTTTGAATATGCAAAAACCCGTCAAAGACGGGTCTAAATAATAAGCTAAAAAGCTGGTGCCTAAGAAGCTGCCCTAGATCTCTTCAGCGACTTTCGGAATGAATTTTCTGTATGAGAAGATGCTCAGCACGAAACCGCCCAAAACAATAGCAATGAAGACTGCGTACTGCGAGAAGTCCGCGAAATGATTGTTGATCAAACTTTCTTTTGTGAAATGGATGATGAATGCTAAAGGATTCAGCAAGATGAATTTGTGATATTCAGCCGGCAATGATGCCAGAGGATAGATGATCGGCGAGGCATACATCACTATCATCAACAAAACTTCCCAGATCATGGCAAGATCGCGGAATTTCACATAGAGAGGAGCTGTTATCAAAGCAAATGAAAGAACTATCACATAAATGAAGACGGAAAACACCAAGAACAACGCGACAGCGCCAAGACTCGGCACGAAGCCATTAAGCGCAAAGAAAAATGCGATAACAAGCAGATTCATCAAGAAAATCAGAGTTGCATTTATCGTAGAAGCCAAAATGATCGTCCAGCGTGGCACATAGATCTTTGTCACAAGCTGAGCTTTGGAAAGTAGCGAGCTCATTCCGGCAGTTGTCCCTTCAGAAAAGAAATAGAACATCATCAAAGAAACTAGCAACTGAAGCGAATAGGTGTTGACGCCGGTTGAACGCGGATTGAACATTGATGAAAAAACGAAATTCAAAATGGCGAATGTCAAAAGCGGCTTCAGCAGCGCCCACAAATATCCCAAAACAGACCCGTGGTAGCGGAGCTTGAAATCAGTCTTAGCCAGAGCCCAAATCAGTTCCTTGTAATTTTCGTGCTGTTTCATATCAAATCTCTTCTTAATGGTCATTTAGACATTATAATACTCTTTGTACCATTCCACAAAGTTCTTGATGCCCTTTTCAATTCGTGTGGTTGGTTTCCAACCGAGTTTGCGGAGCTTTTTGATGTCAGCAACAGTTGATTTCACGTCGCCAGGCTGAATGGGCATCAATTTTTTCTTAGCTTTTTTCCCAATATTTTCTTCGATAACTTCAATGAAACGTGTAAGTTTTTCTTCTTTGTCTCCACCTATATTCATGACTCCATAGGCTAGGTTCTTGTCCAAAACTGTCACAATGCCGGACACGATGTCATCTATATATGTGAAATTGCGGGTCATTTTTCCAAAGTTATAGACCTCGATTTCCTTGCCTTCAATGATGCTTTTTGTGAAACCGAACAACGCCATGTCAGGACGTCCCCATGGACCGTATACGGTGAAGAAACGCAAGCCAGTCGTCGGAAGTCCATGTATATGCGAGTACACATGCGCCATGAGCTCACAGGACTTCTTAGAGGCCGCGTAGGGTGATATTGGCATATCTACGCTGTCTGATTCTGAAAACGGCAGCTTTTTGTTGTTTCCGTAGACAGAAGAAGACGATGCGTAGACGAAGTTTTTTATGCCGAACTTCACAGCCAATTCCAGCAGATTCATCGTTCCGCGCACGTTCACGTCCTCATACAAGAGAGGATTTTTCAATGAATTTCGGACCCCAGCCATCGCAGCCAGATGCACAACCTTATCAATTTTTTCTTTTTTGAAAATCTTCTCCAGCGTCTTTTCGTCGCGGATATCCACTCTATAAAGTTTGAATTTGCACTTTTTCAGAATCATCTTGATTCTGTCCTCCTTTAGTTGAGGCTCGTAATAGTCATTGAAATTATCTATGATCACAACTTGGTCGTCGCGTTCAATCAATGTTTTCGACAAGTGGGAGCCGATGAAACCAGCTCCACCAGTTACAAGAATTTTCATATTTCTATTCAAATTAAAAGTGATTGCAGTAATGTAATCTTTCAATCAAACCAGAAGTCAACAGAGATCGGCAATCAGTCACAAATATTTAATGCCAAGTTTTTTAGATTTGATGACCGATGACAAGTGACTGATGACTAAATGCTTATCTTCCCTCTCAAGTATTCGTAATATTCCTCACTGTGACTATTTTTAGTCGTGTAGTCATGCAAAACTTTTTCGCGCGCCTTTTTGCCCATAGATTTTCGCAGTTCCGGTTTTTCAATCAGCTCTGAAAGTTTTTCAATCCACTCCTCCGCATGATCAGCCAAGAAGCCGTTTTCTCCATCAATGATTGCTTTTGAAAAAGTTTGATTGCGCACAGCAACTACCGGGACTTCCAACAGACCTGCTTCTGAAAATTTCAATTCCGACTTCCCGACGCTGAATTCATCCATTTCCAAAGGAGCCAACACAACATCGCAATAAAAAACATTTTCAAAATGCTTTTCTCGTGGAACATATGGGCAACGGATGATTCTTTGAGGAAACTTGGCAAATTTTTCCTCCAATTCAAGAGGACCAGCCAAAAATATTTCCGCTTGGGGATATTTTTCCAAAATTTCCACAAGCGCATCTGAGATGGTCGCAAAATCTTTGTTGTGCCCGATTGTGCCACTGAAATATCCGATTCGAACGTTTTTTCTTCCGTTTTTTTCTTCCATCTTGTTTTGCAAAAGGTCATCCGCAATAGCCATCCACTGATTGGAAAGCTTGTTGGTTGTCACAAAAACATTTTTTCCATATTCTCTGAGCTTGGAGGCAATAAATTCCGTGCTGGTTGTGCAAGTTTTCACATATGGATCATTCAACAATTCCTCGCCAATTCCTTTTTTGTATTGTTTCTTTTCAAAAAAAGACATGTTCTTGTAGTGATCAGTTTGATGAACATATTTCACATCAAAAACCAAATCATCAGAATCAAAAATGATTTCTTTTCCTTGTTTTTTTATTTTTTCAATCAGCTTGGCGATTGAGGGCGTGTGCAAGGTGCGATGAAAAACAAAAACTTTGAATTTCTTTTCAAATCCTGCAAGAAAAGGGTTGTCTTGCATGGTAACAGACACGTCAAATCCATGAGCTTTGAGCTCCTCGGCCTGATTATGAGCCCTGTAGAGAGCGCTGTCACCCACTCCGGCTGTGACAAAAAGAATGTCGCCTGCTTTAACATCGAAAATATTCTTCAAATATTCCATGCCGAAATTCAGAATCCTTTTTCCGCCCTTGAAAATCCCATCCCTTTGAATCGTCTTGCAGGCTTTTCCGATTTTTATCAACATTAATTTCATGATTGTGAAGTAATTTAATTACTTGATAAATTCACTTTATGAACTTTATGAACTTTATGAACTTTTTTATTTCACATATTCAAATCTCAAATCGTTCTTGAGTGTCTGTTGCTGGGTGTATTCGCCATCACTGGTTTTTATATGCACTGTGATTGGAACCTCGCCTGCTCCGGATTGTTTTTGCACCAACAATTTGTAGTCGTCAATATTGCTGAATGATTCGGGAAGTTCATATTTTATCATGCCGGAAGTTTCCCCACCGATCAACACATGACACATGAAACCGAAATAGGTCTTGTCAAATTCTTCATTGGTGTTCAGACGGCTGACCATTTTGCTCTCGATAAAATTTGAACCCTTGGGAACATAGACGCGCAAATATGAATGATAGTCGCTTGTTCGCCAGTCGCCGTATGGCGCTGTGTGATTGTATTTGATGTTCAAGGTCACTAATGGTTTAGGTTGAGTCAAGTCAATGTCATATGTCATTTCCCTCTTGATATAAAAATCTGATTTCAACGCTCCCATGTTGGCATCAACAGCCATCAGATAGTCTCCGCCCCAATCTTTCGGCACCGTTCCATCCCAATGCACGCTAGCCACAGCTTCCTGCAATTTCGGATCTGAGAAATTTAGCATGACATCTCTGTTTTTCATTTCAGTATGGAAAAGCTCGGCAATTTTTGTGATGTTGCCGACAGTAAGCAATTTTTCCAAAATGATCGGAGCCATTTTCTTCAGAATTGCTTTGCGATTTTGAGTATCGATATCCGGATTCATCAGATAAATTTTTTCAACATGTTCTTCAAGTTTGCGCGAACCGTTTTCACTGTTGTATTCTCCAGCATATCCAGGAACAGTGATTGGACCGGTAAGACCCAGCACGTCATTGAAAACTTTTGAATTGACAGCGATCACACCATCGAAAGTGTTTCCGCCTCTGCCAGCCAGACGGAAAAAATATTTAGCCTTTTCCACGTTGGTTGGAAAATCAGGCGAAAAATTGGAATCCCTGAATTTCCAATTCTTGAGCTGCATCATGCGATAAAACGGAAAGGGTGTGGGAATTTTCGCTTCAATGCGCTGATCGAGAAGATTTGCATCCTCGACGAAAGTCGAAATAATTTCACCATTCTTCATTTTTATGATGGCATATTGACCAAGAAATCCACCTCCCGGTCGAAGCTCGGCTTCATTTTGAAGCATCACCAGGAAAGTCTTTTCGACATCATCTTTCTTCGTGAGTTCAGTGACAATGGTGTTGATCACAGCCAGCTCCTTTTTCTCATCCTGAGAAATCGGCAGGAACTTGGAAACTTTTTCCAGCATGGAAAAGGATGAAATGGCCAATGTGCGCTTGTTCTTGAGTCCGTAGACAATCAAAAAACTGACAAGCAAGACAACTATCGCGGATGATCCCATGATTATTTTTGTGCGCCTGGACATCTTTTTTGAAGAACTCTTTTTTGCCGCCGAACTATGACTGTCTGGTATCAGATTGATATTTTTCATTTTTGTTTTATAGCGAAATTATTTCTTAATATGCATCCAAAATTACAAAACGAGATGTGTCTCCTATTTTTGATAATTTTTTTCGATTTTTTCAGCTGATTCATCCCAGCTGAATTTCAAAATCTGATTCCTGTTCAACTTGCCCTTAAATTCATTTTTTTGAGTGTCATTTGCCAATTCTGATATCGCCTTGGCAAGACCCTGAGCCGAAATTTCCTCACTGTATTGTGCACCTTCCCCCAGATACTCCCTGTTATTCGATCTGTCAAAGCAAGCGACTGAAAGTCCTGCAGCCATGTATTGCAAGATTTTTCCGCTGGCTTGCAAGGTTGTCGAGTCCTTCGGATCAACGCCAATATCGCTGGCCAAAAGAAGCTTAGGCATTTCAAAATAATCCAATGGGCTGATTATTCTCACCCACTGGGAAAGCTCATTTTTGTTGACATATTCCCTCACGCCTTCCGCTGGAAAGCCTGCAATGACAAAATATACGTTCTTGTTCTCAGTCAAAATCAAAGGAATCGCGTCCAAGAAATATTGTATGCCTTTGTTCATTATAAGTGCGCCCGTGTAGGTCACGATAATCCTGTCACCCGGCAATTCAAATTCTCTTTTCAATTCCTGCTTGCTGAGATCGGATTTGTAATGATTAAGATTAGCTCCATCCAAAATAGTCTCAACCTTGTGATCATGTCGCAATTTGGCAATCTCACTGGCAAGCTCCTGCGAGCTGGCCAAAGCAACATCGCCCAAATTGTCAATCCACTTTTCAATATTAAAAAATATTTTTTTGAGCAATCCTCCATTCAAATAGCTGTGCGAGACCATTTCTTTGGTCAGACTTCCGTGAAAATCACTGACCAACTTCATTTTTCTCCAGAAAAGAACTTTTTTGATTATCCATCCGATCAGAACCCCTTCATGAAGATGTCCGTGAATGATGTCGGGTTTTTGAGTTCGTGCCAGATTGAAAGCCTTGCGGATCAACATCAGATCCAGCAGGATTTTTTGCCAGTCCGGTCCGGCCTCAATTTTTTTGTACCAAAAAAGCAGCCTCCTGATGCGCCTGACATCGATGCTTGTTTTCACACTGGAATTTATATCCTTTCCGATGTGATAGGTTGCAATGGTCACATCGTGCCCCCGTCTTTCCAAGGCCAAAGATTCTTCCAATATTCTGATATGTGTCCCCCGATCAGCAAAAAAAGGCGTCGGAGCAATTACTAGTATTTTCATTCTTCTATCATAAAACATTTGGCGCCTTTTTGCCAGCCCCAGTCCGGCAAGAAAAAATACTATATTTTAAAAAGAATTTAGCCACAAAACCTCCGCCTAACAGATGTTATGAGAAATTCAGATTTAGGTTTTTTGTTTTGTCCCCGTCGTATTCCCGAGAAAAATACATTTTTTACATCCTAATTTTTTGCCCATTCAGCACCTCCCCTGAAATTATCTTTCTTGCAACCAACCCCTCAATCTCATCTTCTATATATCGATTCAAGGAACGCGCTCCAAAAATTGGATTGTAGCCCTTTTTGATTATCTGGCCTATGACGCTTTCACCGAACTCGATTTCAATGTTCTTCTCCTTGGACAATCTCCTGACAAATTTCTGCAATTGCAGACGGACAACGCTGACCAATTCCTCATCCTTGAGCGGCCTGAAGAAAACCACACCGTCAAAACGATTCAGAAATTCGGTGCGGAAAACATTATTCTCAATCGTCCAATCCAAAACAGCCGATTTGATCTCCTCGCTTTGATGCTTTTCTTCAACCATCCTTTTTATCAAAGGTGCGCCCGCATTTGAGGTCGCAATGATCAAGGTGTTTCTGAAATTTATCTTTTCACCAAAAGAATCAGTGACATAGCCTTCATCAAGAATCTGCAAAAAGATATCCAGGATTTCAGGATAGGCCTTTTCAATTTCATCCAACAACAAAAGACAATACGGATTGTCCTTTATCAATGTGACCAATCTTCCTGGTTCGCCAGTCTGATTTGAACCCAAGAGCCTGTCGATGGATCCTGGCGATTTGAATTCGCTCATGTCGAGGCGCACAAGGTGCCTGGAATCTCCAAAATAGGTCTTGGCCAAAGCTTTGGCAGTTTCAGTTTTTCCAACTCCAGTGGGACCAAAAAACAAAAAGCTGCCGACGGGTTTATGTGAGTTTCCAATCCCGCTTCGCGCGCGCCTGAAAGCTTCACTAACCTGGCGCACCGCCTCATCTTGACCAATCACAAGCATGTGCAATTTCTTTTCCAAATTGAGCAGTTTATTGCGCTCCTCGCTTTCTATTTCTCCATGTTTTATGCCCGTCTTGAAAGAAAGATAGTCGGCGACGGTTTTTTCTGTGATAAATTGCTCGTCCGATTTTTTTTCCCAAAACATCAGAGTGTCCATGGCCAGATCAACAGCTCGCTCAGGAAGTGGAAATTTCCAATTAAGCTTTCCTGATTCGTGCACAATCCTTTTTAGTGCTTTGTATGTGAAAAGGATTCTTTGCTTTTCATATTTCCCCATTTGAGCAAGCATGATCTCAATGGATTCATCTTCCGTAGGTTCCCTCACTTCGACGACTTCGAAATATTTAGCGATGTGATCATGGTTTTCAATAAGACGATGATATTCTTTAGGCGTCGAAAGAGCTATGATCTGAAATGTTGGAATGTTCAGAAATTCGTTCAGCACATGGGAAATGTCAGGGTGCATTGAATTGCCATCATTTGCAAGGAAATATTCCATGTGCTCAATCAGCAAAATGACATTTCCAGCATAACTGGCTTCATAGAAAAGCATGCGCAAGACGTTTTCAATATCAGCTCCTTTGTTGATGGAATCAGAAATTACCCTGCCCAGATCCAGAGTGAGCAATCGGCAATTTTCAAATTGACTTTCTTGTCTGTTTTTGATGTTGCGACCCAGAGTGTGAAGCATGACCTTTTTGCCAACGCCTGTCGGACCAACCAAAATGGCGCAATTTTGATCAGGTCGCGCCAAAATCATCTTGAGCACTTCATACTCCTCTTGTCGTCCAACCAGAACGCTGTCTCTGTACTCACTGCAATCGAAAGAGAGATCCGAACAATATCGATCAAGATGAACGGTATATCCATAGCGCCATTGAACACCGATTGAAGCAATTTTTTTCAGATTCTGAGCGCTCCAAAACTTTCTTGCATCGATTTTTTCTTGCTCTCTCAGAAGTTCATGGCGCATTATTGAGCGATATTCCCCAATTGTCAAACCTTGAATCTTCAAGAATTCATCCAGTTTTTCCTCATCAAACAGAATTTCATCCGGAAATCTTTTTCGCGCAAATCCAAGGCGGGCAGCGATTCTTTCCAAAACTCTGTTTTTCAGAAATTGCTTTTTATCCATCCCGAGAGTTGGCGCTTTGCTGTCATGCAGATAGCCGCTAATCGCTAATATAACGCAAATCAAGGCCAAGCCCGAACCAACTGCGGCATCAATTGATCCGTTTGCCACATACAAAGCTAGTATGAGCAAAACCATTGGCATACTCACCCATAAGATTGTAATTTCTACGCCAAAGATAAACACAAAAACAGCCACGATCAATCCAAGAGCAATGACGAACAATCTTATGCATGCTCCGATAAGACGAGAAAGCGTGTTGACAAAAACGAGTTCCAACATTCTTATAGGATGAAATCCGCGCCAATTCGGCGCACTGACATCGCGTCGCCATGGAGAAAAAAGAGTTGCAAACATTTCAGCGATTGAAAAATGCTGAAAAGCGAAAAAAAGAAAGTTCTTCCAAATTTCCAGAATTCCCAGAATGCCCTCGTTGTAATACCAAAGGAAAAAATTTGGTCTTCCGCTTGAGGCGGGCGTTTCTTTGTGCATCGATTTTATTTTTGTTTTAATTTTTCGAAAGATAGATCTTGATTCCTCTATATTACATCATGAAATATCGCTTTGCAAATCCGACGATAATGAGTATAATTGAAAGCAATGGATGCGGTAGTGAAATTGCCAAATCATCATTAAAATTACATTTAAAACATCTTTTTTCAAGCGATTTTTTTGGCCAAGCGCCAATTGAATTTCTATCACCGGATGAATGGCAACAAATTAGCAATGTCGGATTATCAAATTTTTCTCTACAAAGCTTTCTCCTGGCTTGGTTTGGCTTGGGGTGGATTCGCACTCGCCTTGGCTGGTTTTTTCTACGCATCGCTGGCCTGGGGCGCAACCATAGTGCTGGGCATGCTGACAATAAGACTCGCCATCAAACATAGGGTCGTCTTGAAACTAAGCCGTGAAATGATATTCGCCTGCATTGTCGCCCTCGCGATTTCCGCAACCTTTGCTTCTTTTTCAACTCCCACTGTATTTTCGGGACGCGACCAAGGAGCAATCAGTGAAGCTGCCATACGACTGAGCCAGCAACACGCCTTCAATTTTTCAACTCCGGCCAGCGATGCATTCTCTGAGCTCCACGGAAAAGGTAAGGCTCTCAATTTTCCAGGCTTCTACTACCAATCCGACGGATCACTTGTTACGCAATTTCCTCTGGCTTACATAGTTTGGCTGGCGCTGTTTTTTTCCTTGTTTGGAATTTCCGGTTTCAGCATTGCGAATGCTGTTTTGATGTATTTCTTCCTGATGAGTTTCTATCTGTCTATCAGATTATTCCTTGACACTAAAGCTGCCATGCCAGCCATGTTTTTCGTCGCCACATCATTCGTGTTCATGTGGTTTTCAAAGTTCACCCTCAGCGAAAACATGGCGGCACCCCTGCTGTGGCTTTCCATCCTTTCCCTGATGCTGTTTTTGCAAAATCAGCGCAAGCTGCACTATATGGTATTTTTGGCGTCAGCCATCCTGCTGTGCTTTACCAGAATTGAAGGTTACGCGATCTTATTTTTTTCCTTTATAATACTTTTCTGCAACCAAGATACGCGCAAATACATACAAGAAAAAATTTCCAGCAGAATATTTTTGCCTGCGATAATATTTCTGACAACGTTCGTTGCCAATCTGGTCATAGACATAAATTTCTATCGAGAAATGGCCAAGGCACTGTTGCCTTCAGTGAAACTTCCGCAAGCCCAATATCTGGGAAATCTCAAGAACGCAGCCTTGCCGGAATTCTACACCTTGCAACTGTTCCTCATCTATGGACTGCTTGGTTTTTTTATTGTAAGCGGAATTTCCATCGCGATATATGCCTGGAAGAAAGAATGCTACAAATTGGTGCCGTTTTTTGTTATTTTTCCCACGTTGATCTATCTTGTCGATTCAAACATTTCTTCTGACCATCCATGGATGCTACGTCGATACATGTTCTCTTTGATGCCATTGGCAATTTTTTATTCCGGAATGCTCATCGGGGAATGGCTGCAAAAAAAACCTTCCGAGAAAAACAGTCGCGCCTTCAAAGTTTCAGCCACAGTGATCACTTTCATCCTGATTGCGGGAAATCTCCCATCATTTCTTAATTTTGCCACCCACATTGAGAACAAAGACCTGTTGAAACAAACAGAGTCATTGAGCCAGCAATTTTCCGACAAAGACCTCATATTGATAGATCAAAAGGTCACGAGCGATGGATGGTCCATGATAGCCGGCCCTATGAGCTCACTATACGGAAAAAATTCAGTTTATTTTTTCAATATTCAAGATTTGAGCAAGTTGGATCTGAAAGATTTTGAGAAGGTTTATCTCATTGCACCCAATGAACAAGTGGGTTACTATCACAGCAGCACCCTGGGAAAAAGACTTAGTGAAAAAGGAGAATACTCGCTTGATTTTTCAAAATTGGACACTGCTCGCAACGACCCGCTCGAAAAGATCAGTTTCCCCAAAAAAATGCAGGTTTCCGTTCACGGAAAAATATTCGAAATATCTAAGTGAAAAAACAATGCTTGATCTGACAAAAAAAATACAGCTCGATCCCCCATCTCAAAAGCGCTATTTGCGCCTGCGCCTTCTTCTTCATGTTTTCTTTTTCCTTGCGCTGGTCTTTGTAGCCAACAGCGTCCTGTTTCCAAGTCAGTCTCTCGATCTTTTTTTTGACAACATCAATTCCACCAAAAACACTATCGTGAATCCGAGGCTGCCCGATGGAAAAATTCCACCCAAAGGATCAATTGAAGCAAACAACGATTTCACTTTCAACGCCAATCCGACTGGGAATTTTTCCTCAGTGAACGTGACATTCAAAACTGATGCGGATTCAAATGCTGAAAATATCCTGGTTTCAACTCGCAAATCCTATCAAGCTTTCCTCTATCCGCTAGGCCAACCGTTGGGATTCAAGACTGGCTCCCTGCTGACAACACCAGATGGAAATTATTACATAGTATCAAACGGCTTGCTTAGGAAATTCGCCAACACGAACATCATATTGGATTTCGGCTATCCTAAAAACTCCTTCATTCCTGTTTTGCAAGATGATCTTGCAAACAATGCCAATGGGCCTGAAATTAGCAGCTCAAACACATATCCGGACGACACGCTTTTTTTCATCAATGAGAGATTCTACCAACTGAAAAGCGGCCGACTGCTCGCCTTTGTCAGTGATCGGGCATTTTTGTCACAATACGACACAGCGCAGGCCATCCCAAAACAGCAAAGCATTTTCGAAATTTATCCGTCAAGTGAAGAGGTGCTTGGATTTGTCGATGCGACCTTGGCTTCAGCCGGAAATTCAGTCTTCATTCTCAGCAAGGGGGAAAGTTTTCCCATAGCTGATTCCAACACCTTTCTGGAGATGGGATTTTCCTGGGATAATGTGGTGGCACTCGAAAGCGATGAATTTGGATCATACGAACAACAAAAGCAATTCGATCGAAATCAAAAGCATCCTGATGGAACATTGTTTCATGATGAGGCGACTGGAGAATATTTCATGATTGAGAATGAAAAAAGACATCCGATTCCAAGTGGCGTTATTTTGAAAACATACAAAACCAAAAACGCGATCCCAGTCGATCAAAAAGGAAGCGAAAGAACCCTGCACTGCTCACTAGCAAAGAAATTTCTCCGTTCAAATTCCTTTGACTGCCAACTGCCGATCAGCGAGCTGGCGGGTGTCATCGGGAATGACTACCAATTTGAAACCGCGCCAAATTCGCAAATCAAAATCAAACAGATCAATCTCATCTTCTCAACCCCGCTAAGCTGGTCCAACATGAAATCTTCCCTTTCCAAAATCAAGGAAAATTTGAAAAATAATTATACCAAATAGACATGGACATAAAAAAAATATCATTAAACAGGAACACTTTCCTGATAGCATACAAGCTTCTGCATGACGCCCTACTGCTTGTTCTTGCTTCTTTCGCAGTCATGATAATTGGCGAGGGACTTATTCCAGGATTCATTTCCTCACGGATAAGCTTTTCAAAAACAGCCATCAGCATCATGATAATCATTGGACTGATTGCTTGGATTGGAAAAAAACTGCAAATCACCTACAATCCTCCCAAAATCAGAAAGAACAAGTTGCTGCCAGTTCTGATCCTCATCTCTTTCTTATTGATTGGAAATTCCATGCTCCACTTTGATCTTTGGGCAAACATCATCATCACACTCATTTTTCTGTTGGTTTCTTATCTGATCTATGAAATGATTTTTTCGGAATAAAGCGATATTGAAAGCCCCCGGGGAAGCGGTCTTCTCCCGGGGCTTTTGTTTTTCAGCAGTCCATTTTTCTTTTCATGAAAGTGTAATAAGTATTCATCACCTTCATCTTTTTCCCTGCGGCATGCACAAACCTCACTTCAAAGCTTACAAAGAAGCAAGCAATAAACAGGTGGTCTTCCTCGAACAAAGGAAAGATTTTTGCCATCTGCTCCCTAACATTCCTGCGACTATAGATTCTAAAATTTTCCATTCCAACCTCCTCACAATTAAGGCTCTGTTGAGATAAAAAACGAAAAAACAATATCACAGGCACTTCATCTAATTATACTACCATTTCATCAAGTTGTCAAGTGTAGCATTAGCACACTTGACCCATGAAAATTTCTCACTGTGCGCCTTTCCCTTTTCTATCAGTTGTTTTCTGAAATCTTTATCAGTCATTATCTGCAATATTTTTTCGCTCAAATCATTCTTGTCGCTGGTTTTGAAATAAAGCGCGGCCTCTTGTCCGACTTCCAACAAGCTTGAATTGTCAGCCAGAATGGTCGGCGTGCGCGAAGCCATGGCTTCCAAGACCGGTATGCCGAAACCTTCATATAATGATGGAAAAACAAACGCGGTAGCATTCTGGTAGAGAGCTGGCAACTTGTCAAAAGCGATCGTCCCTGTGACAACAATGTCGTTCTTGTATGGGCTTGCCTCAATTGCATTCAAAACGCCTTCAGCATGCCAAGCAGGCGCTCCAGCCAAAACCAATTTCAAGCCAGCATGTTTTTCCCTAACTTTCTCAAACGCTCCTATCAGAGTGACGAGATCTTTGCGAGGCTGAATTGCTCCAACATACAACAAATAGGATTCGGGGGCTAGGTTGTAGATGTTCAACACACTCTCAGATTCAGCAATCGGAATTTCTTTTTCAAAAAGTTCCCTGTCGAAGCCGTGATGGATCACTGAAATCTTTTCCGACGAAACTTCCGGGAAAAATTTAAGAATGTCATTTTTGGTGACTTCGGAAATGGCGATGATTCGGTCGGAAGATCTGACAGCATGACTGCAAAGCGCATTCAACTTCATCAAATCCTTCTTAGGAAAATACTCGGGGAAAATCTTGAAAGCCAGGTCGTGGATAGTAACCGCAACCTTCAAATTTTTTCTTTTGAAAACTGGCGCGTTATGCATCGGCATCCAAAGAACGTCGGGTCTATCTCTGAAGATTTCAAATGAAAAGCGAAGTTGGGTCCAAAGCATCGGAAAAGATATTTTTTTTATGAAATAATTTGCAAAAGCAGGAGGTGTCAGACGCGCATTGAATTTGCTTCTGTGATAAATATAGAAAGAATCGCGCTCATCAAGCACGCCGAAATTTTTCAGCATGTTGAAAATATACACCCTGGTTCCATCAATCCTCTCGTGATCAAGATCAGCCGCGTGAATCGCGATTTTCATAAGCCTGCAAAATTACAAAAAATAGATAATAAACTTTTTTAATTATAGCAGTTACAAGGCTATAAGCAAAAGGGATCATGCGCAATATATGGTTTTTTCCTCAAGAGATAAGCCAGAAGCAAGAAATAAAATTGCTTTTTGGTTTGACTGTTTTCTTTAGAGGCAACAGTGAGCGACAGCGAGGTCTTAGCGAAGCAATCATAGTTCCTCGATTGCGAGCGTGCCGAAAAAGGAAAT
>CAZAJN010000060.1:0-14923 GCA_964485555.1 uncultured Bdellovibrionales bacterium | reverse complement strand
GAGTAATAGCATGCATATCCTGTCAGCATGATGCCATAAATCTCCTTTTGCATTCCTCACTCTAATGTGACCATTTTTGTCCTTCACATTTTTTGATACTTCTTCTTCGCAATCCTCCATAAAAAAACAAGTATAACCGCGGAAACAATAGTGAAAATGACGACTTCGCCATATTGCCCCATTATTAATGCCTGGCCGGTATAGGCAAAAATGAAGGCGAACGGCGTGATTCCGATGAGAGTTGCCAGCATGTAGCGTCTAAATGAAATGACACTGAAGAGTCCGAGAGCATAACTAAGAATATCGACCGGCAATAATAATCGCAGCAACACCACGGTCCAAAAACCGATGTCTTCGGAAATATATTTGCGATATTTTTCAATTTCCTTGATATTGAAAAGTTTTTTAACTATCGGTCTGCCGAAATGACGTGCGATTAAGAAAGCCAGTGCTCCGCCCATAAGCCAACCAATGATGCTATAGATTGCCGCAAGAAAAGGTCCGAAAAAATCAACAGCCAAGGGAACCAGCACGATGGTAGTAACTGGCACCACTACAATGGAAACAATTTCCAATGAAATATAGACGATGACGCCCCAAGCCAGATTGCTCTGCACAGCTTGGCGAAAAATCTGGAAGGTGTCTTGGCGCATGAAAAAAAAGATTATCACCAGAAGTGACAGCAAGATCAGCGCGAAAGAGGCATGTTTTTTGAAACTATTTTTCATAGTATTGAAGTCACTATAATATTACAACAATTTCTCCATCACGTGTTCATCATAGTATCTGCCGTCTACTTTCAATTCCCTGTGCAAAGTGCCGGCGATCACAAAGCCGAGTTTTTCATACAGACGCACGGCGCCAATTTGCGAAGTGTTCACATTGAGGTCAACTTTTTCAATTTCTCCGATAGCGTAAATTTCATCCAACAGAGCCTCCATCATTTTTTGACCCATTCCTTTTCCGCGATAATCTTTTTTCACATATACACCCCAGACATAAGCGATGTGCTTCATTTTTTCCCCATCTTCCTGATAGGCCGCAGCCATAGCAAAAATTTCTTGACAC
Organism: uncultured Bdellovibrionales bacterium; assembly: GCA_964485555.1. Taxonomy (GTDB): domain Bacteria; phylum Patescibacteriota; class Minisyncoccia; order Moranbacterales; family GWC2-37-73; genus GWC2-37-8. Next base: position 13,855 of record CAZAJN010000060.1, on the reverse strand, counting down.
TCTCGCGCAACCATGATGATACTTTTCGGATTTTCAAATTCCTCCTTCCAATGATTGTCGCTGAGCAAGGCTGACTCCACGAAAGAATCGCCGAAAGCCTGAGGACTTTCCCTGAGAGCTTCCAGTCTGAGTTTTTTGTATGTCTCCCAATCGTTTTGATTCAGTTTGTATATTTCCATGCATTGATCATTTACTATTCCTTAAAAATTCCTCTTGCAATTTCATTTTCTCAGAAGTTTTCATCTTTATCATATAATTTGAGTTTGCTCTTGAAAGCTCTGCTAAAATCTTGTCGAATTCATATACTTTTGGGTTCACCTCCAAGGCTCTCCCATTGATGCCTAGCAGTTTTATGCCATCCAGCGTTCTGACCCGCGAAAGAGCGACGTAGCCCATGCCATATTCAAAAGATTTTGAAAGATCCATTTCCACCGCATCCAGTGTCATACCTTGGCTTTTATGCACGGTGATGGCCCAAGCCAACCTGAGCGGAATTTGAGTGATGGATGCCAATGATTTCTCATCTTCTTCAATCGCCCATTTTTCGGGCGTAGCCACTATTGTCTTTCCTGAATGAGTTTTCACGACCGGCATATCACTGTCATCAAAACCGACCACTTTGCCCAATGTTCCATTGACATAACCTCTCTCAAAATTGTTTTTCACAAACATCACCACTGCGCCTTTTTTCAAAATCAAAGTCTCCGGAGCCAGACAACCCTTTTTGACAGCGTTAAGTACATGCTCATTACCTCCAGTCTTCATGACATAGGTCTTGTCTTTTTCACTTATTTTTTTTAGTTCCAAATTATTGATGAAGTCAACATTCACATTATGAGTGAACAGCTTGGTCGGGGTGATGGCGTTTTTTATCGCCTTATCCTTGCGCGTATGGATAAGTTCGAGGGTTCCAGCATCGCAACTACAGCTCCTGATATCATTAAGAATTTTCAGCATATCAGCATCTTCTTGTCGATGTTGCTCATTCAAATAGCAAATTTTCAGGTTCATCTCTTCCCAAGTCGCTGATTCCATGGCAAAACTTGACTGTCCATATTTAGCCACCGGAGGAAGTTGGAAAAAATCTCCGCAAAGAATGACCTGCAGACCGCCAAATGGCGAGAAGGGATCCTTAAATCCTTTGCAAATAGCATTTATCATATCGAGCTGGTGAGGATGAAGCATTGAGACTTCATCTATGACAAGAACTTTGGCATTCCTCATTCGCTCGCTATAGTATTTCCTTTTCCTGAGCTTAGATATCTCGTCTTCGGAAATGGAGTCGGCAATGCCCATGCCAGACCAACTGTGAATGGTCTGTCCGTTCATGTGAGTGGCAGCAATCCCAGTGGAAGCAGTTATTGCCACGCCTATATTGTTCTTTTTGAGATATTCAATATATTGCTTGAGCAAATATGTTTTGCCACTCCCGGCAGGACCGGTCAGAAAAACGTTATGCCCAAGTTTCAGGATATCGAGTGCAGTTTTTTGTTTCATATACCAATGCTACCTCGAAATAGGCAAGGTGTAAATCAAGAAGTCTTCTCGCTGACAGCATGCTTCTTTCAAATTCCAAATATTCAAATTATATCAATTTGAAATATTAGCGATTAAGGCCGGTAGTATGAAAACTAAAAGAAATAATTAACAAGCAGGAATCCGTCTACGCCGAAGTTGCGCAAGTGTCATTCCTATCAGCAATATGAAACAGATGTCAAAAAAATTAATCATGGCTTCTTTGTTGATCCCGAGTATTTTACTGATGGGGGTACAAAAAGTTTATGCCGCCACTGGAACACTAATCATGAACAATTTCCAAGTATCCGTCGAATCCTCAGCAGTAGTGCCCATATCCGTAAATGTCACAGATGGATCCGTCAATGATTTTTCCGTAAGCATAACTTACAGCGAAAACGTTGTTGATGTTCTGACTGATGCCGATATCATTCTTAATCCTGCCTTCACTGGAGCAGTGATTGCAGACGCAGGCGAAGGCATCACCACCATAACTGCCAGCGCAGTCGCCCCTATGGCCGGAATAGTGAATCTGGCAAATGTACGATTTTCTCCGACAGGAACTTCCGGCATGACCTCGACTGTCACAGTCACCCCTGCAGGCTTTACAGATGAACTTAGCAATCCATTTGTTCCGGAACCAACACCCATTTCCGTGACCGCAACTTTGGCCGACACAACACCTGATCCATTTTCCTTCCCCAATCAATCAAATGTTCCGCTTAGCACACCTATAGATTCCGCTCCTATACTTATCACAGGAATAGATGTTCCGACATCGATTTCAATCAATAATGGCGCTGAATATTCAATCAATCAAGGAGCGTTCACCTCGGCGCCTGGAACCGTCGTTAGCAATGATTCAGTGGTTGTGAGATTGATGTCGTCCGGAAGTTATTCAACAGTTACGACAACTTTTTTGAGAGTTGGAACGGGAGGGGATGATTTTCGAGTGACCACTATTTCCGATCCGGCAATAGATACCGCGCCTGACGCATTCACATTTATCAATCAAACAAATGCTCCATTAAGTTCCCCTATTGATTCTGCACCAATTATTGTCTCCGGAATCAATGTTCCCGCACCGATAAGCGTAACTGGAGGAGAATATGCCATCAATGGAGGCGCGTTCACTTCCGCACAAGGAACAGTTGAAAATGGAAATTCAGTCGTAGTGCGAGTGCTTTCTTCTTCTAACTTTTTGACACAAACATCTGCAGTGCTCAATATTGGAGGAATCGGCGATGATTTCAGAGTGACAACGCTTGCATTGGATGTCACACCTGATGCATTCGCCTTTGCAGATCAAGTAGATGTGGCCTTAGGCTCACCCATCACTTCTGACCCTATTACTGTTACTGGCATAAATTCACCTGCGGCCATTTCAATTGTCGGAGGAGAATATGAAATCAATGGAAGTGGAACATTCACTTCAGAAGCAGGAACTGTTGAAAATGGAAATACTGTTGTTGTCAGAGTAACATCTTCGGCTTCATTTTCAACACCAACAGATGCAACTCTTTCAATCAGCGGAGTTAGTGATGTTTTTTCTGCCACAACCTTAGCTGATCCAACGGATGCAATTCCAGATCAATTCACCTTTACTGATCTAGTCGATGTGGCACTAGCTTCGCTTGTCAGCTCAGACCCCATTACTGTTGCTGGCATAAATTCACCTACCGCAATTTCAATTATAGGAGGAGAATATGAAATCAACGGAAGCGGAACATTCACCGCTGAGACAGGAACGGTCAATGCTGGTGACATTGTAATTGTAAGAATAAATTCGGCTGGGACATTTTCCACACCTACTGATGCCAATTTGACAATAGGTGGAGTAAGCGACATTTTCACTGTCACAACCTTGGCAGATGTTAGCGACACAACTCCGGATGCATTCGTATTCACTGATCTGACCGATGTAGAACTTAACACACAAGCGACATCCAATGCCATCATCGTTTCAGGTATCGGTTCACCTACCGCAATTTCAATCGTAGGAGGAGAATATGAAATCAATGAAAGTGGAACATTCACTTCAGAAGCAGGCACAGTTGAAAATGGAGACACTGTCATAGTACGGCTAAACTCATCTGCGGATTATTCAACTCCTGTTGATGCTACGTTGACAATTGGAGGAGTTAGCGACACCTTCACTGCCACAACCCTGCCAGCTCCCGACACCACTCCAGAGCAATTCACCTTTACTGATTTAGTAGACGTAGCACTGGCTTTACTTGTCAGTTCGGATCCAATTGCTGTCGCTGGCATAAATTCACCTACCGCAATTTCAATTGTCGGAGGAGAATATGAAATCAATGGAAGTGGAACATTCACTTCAGAAGCAGGCACAGTTGAAAATGGAGACACTGTCATTATCAGAATGACATCATCAGAAAACTTCTCCACGCCGGTAAGTGCAACCCTGACAGTTGGTGGTGTCAGCGATGAATTCAACGTGATAACCCTGGCAGATCCAAGTGATGCAACTCCTGATGCCTTTGCCTTTGAGGATCAAACCGATATTGCCCTAAATACTATTATCGAATCAGGAGCAATAACTGTCAGCGGAATAAATGTGAGCGTGCCTGTGTCAATAGTTGGCGGAGAATACTCAATCAACGGAAGTCCATTTACTTCAACTGACGGAACTGTTGCGAATGGTGATGCTGTTATTGTAAGACTCTTGTCTTCATCTGATTTCTCAACGACAACTTCTGCGACACTCAATATCAACGGAGTTAGCGATGAATTCTCTGTAACGACAGTTGGCGCTCCAGCAAACAATGCTCCTTCATTGCAAAGTATGGACATTGCAACACAAAATGTCCTGGTTGGCTCTACTGTGAATTTCACTGCAGCAGCTTCTGATCCAAATGGAGATGCCTTGTCCTTCTCACTCAGTTCGAATGCACCAGCGGGAGCAACGATTGATGCAAACACCGGAGTTTTCTCTTGGACACCGACTGCAACTGGAACATTCTCCTTTGATGTCATAGTTTCAGATGCAGCATTGTCAGACAGTGAAAATATCACGATAACAGTCAGCGAAACTCCTCAGGTTCCAGAACCACAAAACCCATCCCCAGTCATCCAAACTGTTTTCACTGCAGATGATGATGATTGCGGAGATACATGCGAGAAATATAAAGAATTTAAAAGAAAATATAAAAATGATGAAGCCAGGAATATTTACAAAACCCTGAAAGAAATGAAGAAGAGTGATTCTGCAAGCTTCCTTGCTCTAGAATCTACCTATAAGACATATCGGGACTTGTCTGACGGAGAAATCAAAAAACTGGATCCAAGGATACAAAGTCAATTTAAATTATTCAAGAGCTACAATGGCTATAAGCATTATCGAAATCTTAAAGAAAGAGTTGACTAAGCAGGCACTAATCGCAAAGAAAAGCTTTGACTTCGTTCAATAATAAGTAAAAAAACAAAAATGCCCAATTGGGCATTTTTGCTTGGAACAGATTTCATATCTTATAATTATATTATACACCTATTTAGCAAAAAAGTCAATGACCAGAAAAAATAGACAAACACCTTGACATCAGCTAGGATGCTAATGTAGATATCAATCACCAATCTAACTACCACATAAAAGGAGATGGCGAATGTGCTTGGAAGCTCTTTTACAGGAACAAGAACACCTTGAAGTCTTGCTGGATTTTGGGATTCTTTCCCTGCTGAACAGCAGCTATTCGGGAGAACTGTCAATCAAAGTAAAGTGTGTCAAAGGCGACTTATGCCAAAGACACGGCAGCATGGAATTCCGTCAATCCGGCAGATTGACTCAGTCCGGGGTGGTTATCAACTTAAACCGGAGTAGAATTGAAAATCCTGAACTGATGGAGATCGTAAGTGTTTCAACGGAAAAACTTGTGGGTCTTGGAACCCACAAAAAAATAGGAGCTGATACAGCTGAAATCTTAAACAAACTCATCACTTTTACCTTGAAAGGAAAAATCCTCTGCGGAATTTGCATGGGAGACATTTCCTATATCAAACACTTGCTAGCAAACTGGTCATAAGCAACCGCATGACCAAATCAAAAGCGCCCTCGGAGGAAGGCGCTTTTTCATATTCTTATTATCAAGTGAAGTTGAGTGAAATGAAAATTAATTTTCATTTCACTGCCTACCGGCAGGCAGGTACCTCGTAGCTCTGCTGCGTGAGCCTAGGGGTCCAGGACTTTGCCCTGGGGTATAATACCTTTTATTCTTTATTTCCAGTTGCCTTATCGCATTCACATATGATTATAGCTCTAGCCCTTGAAGCTGAAATCTTTCTCCATCTGCACCATGGCAATATCGCAAACAACACCCATTTTTATCAATTCTTTTTTCAAAATCTTTCTTCCCCGGTTAAGCATGGTTCCAATAGTATTGACCGGCTTACCCAGCTCTTGAGAGATTTCTTGATAACTTTTTCCATAAAAATAATTCAGCTCTATGACATCCTTATATTTCTTGGAGATGTGCGAGAGTGCGCAAACAAGTTTTTCATTGATGTTTCCCTGCTGAATTTCTCTCCAGATGTCATGACTGTCGCGGAGCATCGTTATGAGTTCACCTTTTTCATTATAAAGAAGGCTTTCCGTTCTTCTGCGTTTTTCATACAGGAAATTGTTCACGGCTTGGTTATGAGCGATGCGATAAATCCAGGATGAAAATTTCATCTCCTGATTGAACTTATCAATATTGGCATAAACCTTGAAGAAAACCTCCTGCACAACATCCTCCACCGTCTCATTGGAAGCGCCAGTAATGCGCTTGATATATATTTTCATCTTTCTTTCATAACGCTCTACTAAAAATCCGAAATACTCCTTGTTTTCCTTGGCCATGGAGACTATTTCCTCATCCGTGAACTGTTCCAACGGACGCTTTTCCTCCAAAAATTCATCCTGAGCGGGTCTGATTTCAATGCTCGGCATCTGCAGAAATTCAATGGCTATTTTTTTCATATCTTTTAAAATTAATGATTACAACAGAATAATCCCTATTGATTATTTCCATTGTGCTCCTTGACTCATTAAGATATGATTAAGCCCTTGACAAGGCTATATATTGTACTATTATGTAATATCCATCCAAATTGTATTGTATGAAATAGCATTTAAAATCAAGCTGAAATATGAAAATACTCATTGTTGAAGATCATGAAAATCTGGCTAAGATCATCCAAAAGGGCCTTACAGCTGAAGGCTTCGTGGCTGATTATGTTCTTGACGGCTCCGAGGCGCTCAGCAAGATCCAGGTGCATCACAACGACTATGATCTCGTAATCCTGGACTTCATGCTTCCAGGAAAAGACGGACTGGAAATCATTTCAGAAATGAAAGCAAGAAATCTTTCCATTCCCGTTTTGATGCTGACTGCCAAGAGCGACAAAAAAGATGTGACGAGGAGCCTCAATGCAGGAGCTGACGACTATCTGACCAAACCGTTCTCCTTTGATGAGCTCACAGCCAGAATCAGAGCAATATTAAGAAGACCGGCTTCTTGTCTGCCGATGGAGATGACAGCCGGAGAAATCAAACTTGACCCAATAGCTAAAAAAGTCACCAGGAACGGAAATCAGATCCACCTGACATTGAAGGAATTTTCACTTTTGGAATATCTCATGCGCCATCCAAATAAGGCGCTCACACGTGATGATATTCTCTGCAATGTTTGGGATTTCGCTTTCGATTCGTTTGCCAACGTGGTGGATGTGCATGTGACGAACATCAGAAAAAAACTTGGGGATGCCGACCTAATAGAAACCGTACGTGGCATCGGATATAAAATTAGTTCATAAAGTTAAGATCTATCAAGTTCTAAGAAGCTAAGGCCTAAGCAGCTAATAATCATAGGCGTTCAGAATCATCCTTATTTCTGAAATACTGGCAGACTTACTGATATAATGATCGAAGCCAGCCTTCCGCGCCTTCAATTTGTCGTCTCTTTTGCTGTGGCCAGTAAAAGCGACCAGTATCGTTTCTGAAAATTTGTCATTCCCACGGATATTTCTTGCAACTTCATATCCGTCCATTGTAGGCATTCCAATATCAAGAAAAATAATTTTTGGCTTTAGCGCCTTAAGCGTTCCGATCGCCTCCTTGCCTGAATGAGCGACGGCGACGTCGTAACCAAGAGAATGAAGCAGTTTCGACAATATCCCCGTCAAAAGCTTATTATCATCAACGATCAAAATCAGGTAATTCATGTCTTTGTCTTTATTGTTTATCTTATATAATTAATACAAAATTCAGCGTTAAGATTTCGTTAAGTTTATTCCAAATTTAAAAGGGTTGGCTTTTTCAAGCTCAACCCTTTATATTTTCTGACACATATCTCACCCGTCCTTTCATTTCATGATAACAGTTACATTACTGATTGTTGACCTGAATCATATCCGCCACACGTAGGCACCATAACATCAGTAACCATTTCCCAATTCCACAATATCCTGGGTAGACAACGTTGTGCCACAACTCATGTTACTAGGTGCCTTACCACTGCCACTTCCCATATTTACTGCGAATCGCGCATCAATTCCCAACAGTTTCAAGGCATTTACAAAACCCATGCCTTCCTTCTCTGTTATTTCTTCTGGATATTCAGGCAAGCTACCGTCCTGCAGCATAACCTTCACATCCACAGGATAGCCTTTGCAAAAATTGGCTATGTCTTCAATATCCTTAGCTGAATCGTTGAAACCTTTTATGAGCATCCAGCAAAATGTCCACATCTGCCCTGTTTCTTTGGCGAACCAAGAAAGAATTTCTCTTAATTGCTTCAATGATTGTCTCTTGGTGGCCGGCATAAGCCAGTCGCGCTTAGATTTATCAAGCGAATGCACTGAGAGGTAGATCCTGACATTATATCCCACTAAAAGCGGCAGATATTTTTTGAAAACCCTCACTGAACCAATAGAAGAAATGATGAACAACGGGTGGTTCAACTCTTTGACGGCATCAAGCTCAACTATAGCTTCATATACCGGTTTTGGCTTGGCAATCCAATCCCCTCCGCAAGTAATTTCGATAGAAAATTCATATTCGTCCGTCAAGCATCCGTAAGCCAGAGAACTGTCGAAGCCGTGCAGCACTTGCGCGATAATTTCAGATTTGTTCAAATCCAGAACATCACCCTTCTTGACGTTTTTCCCAGCTTGACATGTCCGACATCCGAAGCGGCAAAGACGGCTTACGCAAACTCCACAACTGAATCTCAGCGGATGATTGGGATGGCGATAGAAAACTGATCTGATGGACCTCAGCTGATCACTGCGAAGCAACCATGCATCAAGTCCTTCTGCACCCCTGAGTGGCCTCTTCCTACTTTGAACGATAATTTCATGCTTGTATGGCAGTTGTGCCATAATTTTTTGTCGCCTTTCTTCAAATTGATTCTTTTTCTTTTTTTCAAGTATCCAATGATTCAAAACAGGTGAAACCATCGTAGCAACATCGTTATTCTTTTCAATGCAGAAGATTCCATCTTTCAATACCTTGTAATTTTTCCTGATCTGACTGGTCATGAGGCAGATGGTCAATTCTGGAAACTCACTCTTCAACTTGTATGCATATCGCATACCGTCATAATGAGTTTTCAAATTGATATTGCAAAGCACAATATCAACCCAGTGTTTATTTTCCTGCATGAATCTTTTTGCATCAGTGATATTCCTTGCATAAAAAACATCACCGACCTTTGCAAACTCATTGCCACAAGCCTTTAGAAATTTCTGATTGCAGTCGACAATCAGAATATTAGCCTGAATCATAATCTGTTCGAAGCTCATGGACCTCCTCCTTTGCCAGTCTAGCCAGCCTATTTGGAATACGAAAACCGCTATAGCTAATTAAGTTTTTAAAGATCAATTATCCTCATATTTAAAAATGATGGAACTCAATAATATATGACATATTATTGATATTGTCAATAATATGTTCGGAAATTGTTTTCTATTCTTGATACGGCAAAAAAACGGTAAATAATGAACCTTCACCTAAAATACTGCTGACAGAAATATTCCCACCGTGAATTTCAGCCACCCATTTGCAAATCGCCAAGCCCAAACCGCTGCCACCCTCATTTCTTGATCGAGCCTTGTCAACACGATAAAAGCGCTCAAAAATATTTGCCTGATATTCCTTAGCAATCCCAATTCCACTATCTTTCACATTTATCACGACGCCACTGTCAGGATTCTCAACCCATACATCAACAATCCCGCATTCCTTATTATATCTAATAGCATTGCTGACGAGATTTTTAATCAATTTTTCAATTTGACTTACATCAGCCGATAGATTAATTTTTGCGCTACTGCGTTTATGGCTTATCTTAATGTTTTTTTCTTTAGCAACAACTTTCAAGGAAACACAGGTATCTGAAATTATTTTATTGATATCAAAAGTTGTAATATCCAATCGTTGCTTCGAAGTTTCCGATTCGCTTAGCAGTGTCATGTCTGTCAACATAGTCGACATTCTCGAGATTTCACCAAAAACCTGATTGTATGTTTTCTTATGATCTGTTTTTTCAATCAACCCCATGGACATTAGCTCGACATTTCCTTGAATTATGGCCAGTGAAGTTCTCATTTCATGTGAAACATCCGCAACAAACATTGATTTCAACTCCATTACTTTCGCAATTTCTTCATTTGCATTCTTTAATTGAATAGTCCGTTTAATAACTTTCTTCTCCAATTCCTCATTCATCAATTGCAATTTTTTTTGCAATTGGACTGACTCCGTATTGTCCAATGCCATTGACAATGCCCCATCAATATTTCCATTCTTATCCACCAATGGAACAGCAATTATCTTGAGATATTTGTCTTCCCCTTTATTATTTCTTTCAAAGCAATGATCCCTCTTAACCATGGTGCCATCAGACAACAATTTCTTATAATCATTTATCAGATTTTCACGAACAAAGAACTTACTTTCAAATATATTATGATAGTGATAACTATTAGTTCTTGAAAAATTTTCATAATATTTGTTCGCCGAAGTCATATAACCATCATTATCAATAGTTATTATGCTGACAGGCACACTATCCATTATTCGTTGATTTATATCAAAAGCATTTACGCTCTTTTTTTTCAAATCGGATTGCTTTTCAAAATCACCTGGTTCCAACTTTTCATCTTTACCACTTTCCACTAACGTATTGATTCTTAATAACAAATCATCAAACAAAAATGGCTTTGACAAATAGTCATTAGCTCCCGCCTCAGTAGCAGCCATTCTGTCCTCAATCGTATCTTTGGCCGTGAGCATGATGACAGGCGTTGTGATGCCCTTATAGCGAAGCGACCTGCAAAGCTCCAGTCCATTTAACCTAGGCAACATCATATCCAAAAGAATAAGATCATAGTTGCCCTTTTCAGCCATCAACAACCCTTCCCTGCCATCACTGGCAAGGTCAACATCATAGCTGCTGGATTCCATCTCAATGACCCTCTTTATCATATTGGCTATCGCGATTTCATCCTCGACAACCAATATCTTGTCTTTTTTCATATTTCTAGCCATTTAAGCCAAAAAAGCAATGCTAAAAACCTTCCAGGCTTTGCAACACGCATGAATTAGTAACTATCTATTATACTCCTTTTCACTATATTTGTCAATACTTATTGTTACAATCTATATATCCCTGGAATCCCTGTCGGAAATCCTATCTCTTGGCACGCGCCTTATGGCTGCCACCAATTCCAAGATCAGATATCCGATCAACATGTAGATCAAGAGCGCAACTAAGGTTGTAAATTCAACCACATAGACCCCCTCGATTCTTGGCGCCGGAAACATGTTGCGAAAAGGATTGAGCAGTGGCTCAGTTGTTTCATACAGCCACCTGACAAAAGGCGCTGACTCGCTGGCTCCGAACAAGCGGAACAGAAATCGAAATCCCAAAAAGAATTCTACCACCCCGAAAATTATGCTAATGATCGTTTCCAAAATTCTGGACATATTTTTTACACATTACATTACATTACATTACATTACATTTGATACTACAATATTTTTCCTTTTTAATTCCCTTTTTCAAATTGAAAATACCTTCCTTGGCGGAAGGTATTTTCAATTTGAAACTAGAAAGCTTATTCGCGCCCTGCAGTCAGATCGCATTTTCCCTTGCAAAGCGCATACTCGCCTGCTCCAGCAAAGGCGATTCCCAAAGCCGCCAAAAGAAGAACCAGGTCGATGCGGTAGGCGGAAAATCCCATGGCATATTTCACCAAATACAGAGCAAAAACCATGTCAATTGCCAAAAGCCATCCGAAAATCCTGGTCCAAATGCCAAGCAAAAGTGCGAGGCCACCGATCAATTCAAGTCCAGCTACCAGATATACAAACGGCTCAGCCAGGCCTATTTTGCCGAAAAATGCAGTCGTGCCTGCAATATCCATAAATTTTGACCAACCACTAACAATAAAAACAAGTCCCACGCCCAATCTCACGAGAAACAAACCCAGATTGGTGTTACCAAGAAATCCACTTTTCATATGTTTTTGTTAATTAAGAATAAACCAAACAACCCGGTTTATCAATATTACAACCGAGGGGCTATTATATCTCACATCAACTTGAAATAAAAAACCGCCATTTCTGACGGTTTCAAATGATAACCAGAATATTAAATCGAACTAATAACCGAGTAGCAGATCGTTATAGAATTTATCATTCAAGATTGAGGATTGCTTCACTGCAATAATAGGCTTAGCATAACCAAAAGCCTCTTCAACCGCCACTTTCCCATCATATTTCAAAACATTTCTCTTATTTAGTGGATTCGAACCATCCCCAAGCTCATCAATCATTGCTCTTTTTACAAAATAATGTGCAAAAAGTCCTTCACTTTCCTGAAAAATATTGACGTCAGTCTGCTGTCCACCTAGATAGTAAGTGTATGAGCTTTGAAACTCAGTGCTGGATAGCGCCAAAACTCTTCCATCAGCTTCAAGATCGTTCATTCCGCCAGCGTTGCATGTGTCAAAAGCGAAAAGAATTCTTTTTGTTGGAGCATTTGCAAACCAAGCTTTCAGTTGATCATCCCAAACATAAGAAGAATCCCCTGGCGCATAAGCACCACTCAAGAAATCAGCCTCGGTATAATTTTGGTCATAAATAAACATAGCTTCGTCCAAACTCTCATCATTTGCGCCTGATTCATCAAAAACATTGCCGGTCGAACTGTGTCCACTGAAAAAGAACACCAATTCGTCATCTGCAGTTAATTTAGCAGGAAATGCTTCAGTTCCCACTAAATAATCAACCCTTTCTTTTATCGCATCGAATTTAGCGTCAGCATCACTGAAAAGAAAAATATTTTCCTCACTGTAACCATATTTTTCAATCAAAGCTTTTTTCATGTTCAAAGCATCCTCATCCTTGCAATATTGCGCCAACCCGTCAATTGCTGTCGGGAAATCTTTTCCAGTCTTAGCATCAGTCACGCAAAGGTCATTTATTTTTCCAGGGTAATTTGCAAGTCCAACCAAGATAGCATACCTTTGTCCGCCAAACGGCAAGGGTTCACCGAGTGCCCCCGTTGCTCCACCCGCAGTTGGGTCAGTTGGCGATGGTTTTGCTGGCTTTCCTTTTGCAATTCCTTCATTTTCATCAAAAGATTTCCTTTCACTTTCAGAAAGAACCTTCTTTTTTGAAATTTCGACATTTTTTGCCTTACTCGGCTTATCAGATTTGTTCTCACTTTTTTCTTTAGCCATGACTCCCACCGCACTCAGCAAGAGCGCAAAAGAAAAAATAGCTACTGCTGTTTTTTTCATTGTTTTTTATGTTTACTAATTACTCAAATAAGTATAACACTATTTTATCAACATGAATAGATAACTAAAAATAGACCCAAGACAAAATTCTATTTCAGGTATTTCTCAATATTTTCTTTATGTTCTTCGTAAGTTTTTGCACAATAGATTCGCCTGTTGCTGTCATGAATATAATATAGACAGTCAGTTTCTGTAGGATTAAGAACCGCTTCAATTGCATCAAGCCCTGGATTGCCAATTGGAAATGGAGGCAGTCCCTTGTATTTATAGGTATTGTAAGGAGAATCAATATTGGTTATGTCTATTGATTTGATGGGTGCCCACCAGCCAGTATCTGTTTTGCCTCTTGCATATTGGACGGTAGCATCAATTTCTAGATTCATATCCTGATTAAGCCTGTTCCATAGTATTCCAGCAATTAGTGGCATGTCATCTCTTCCTCCTGCTTCCCTTTGCACAATTGAAGCTAATTTAAGTCCAGTTGTCCATTTGATATTCTGTTGGGCAAACTGACTAACATATGGAGCGAATTGCT
>CAZAJN010000059.1:0-15557 GCA_964485555.1 uncultured Bdellovibrionales bacterium | reverse complement strand
CCGCTCGTCGACCAGTCTCGACTTATGGAGACGACCATTCGTCGACACGAGGCGGGCGCGAGGCGGGGAATCATCGGACGAAACGGATCGGGAAAATCGACACTTTTGAAAATTTTGGTGGGAATTTATCAGGTTTGATAAAATTTGCTTTTCTCCTTGTAAGATAGGGTTTTTTGCTTTACAATAATGTTATGGTTGATGAGAAATATATTATAAGAATAAGGGAAATTTTGGAAAAACATCTCACTTATAATGAGAAAGTTTTTATTTTTGGTTCAAGCGTGGAGAATGAAAAATTCGGTGATGTGGATTTGGCAATTGTTTCGCAGCGAATAGTAGATGAAAAAGTGATGCATTACATTCGAGAAGATCTAGAAGAATCAACCCTGCCATATAAATTTGATTTAGTGGATATTAATCAAACTAATGATCCATTCCGCACTCGCGTGCTGAATGGCCCAAAAATATGGATTATTTAGAAGAAAAACACGCACAACTTGAGCAGGCACTGAAAATGTGGGAAAAAGCCCTGAATACAACATTTTCTGATATAAGTAGAGATGCGTCGATTCAGCGCTACGAATTTTCTTTTGAGTTGTTGTGGAAAGTGGTGAAGAAATATCTTAAAGAAATCGAAGGTTTTGAATGCAATTCTCCCAAGTCCTGTTTTCGAGAAATTCGTATGACGCTTGAATTAAATGAATCTGACATTGAAACATGCATAAGTATGACCGAGGATAGAAATTTATCTGTGCATACGTACTCAGAGGAAATGGCGAACAATTTATATGCAAAATTACCAGAGTATGTCAGAGTTTCAAAATTAATTGCGGAAAAAATAAAAGAAAAGGCAAAATTATAAAAAGCATGGATTCAAATATCGCTATAAGCGTACAAAACATCAGCAAGACTTTCAAGATACCTCATGAGAAGGTGTCTTCACTGCGTGGGGCGGCTGTGAGCGCATTCAGGAGGAATACGGGTTATGAAGAGTTCAAGGCGTTGGATGACGTCTCTTTTGAGGTGAAAAAAGGTGAGTTTTTTGGAATCATTGGACGAAACGGATCGGGAAAATCGACCCTTCTCAAAGTATTGGCGGGAATTTATCAATCAGACAAGGGAAATGTCCAGATTGACGGGCGGATTTCTCCATTTTTGGAATTGGGAATCGGGTTCAATCCTGAGCTTTCCGGACGCGATAATGTCTATTTGAATGCAACGGTTTTGGGACTCACCAAGAAGGAAATCGATGAGAAATTCGACTCAATCGTGAAATTCTCCGAGCTTGAGCGTTTCATTGACCAGAAATTGAAAAATTATTCTTCCGGCATGCAAGTGCGTCTGGCTTTTTCCGTTTCAATTCATGCTAATCGTGAGATTTTGTTGATGGATGAGGTTTTGGCAGTCGGGGATTCTAATTTTGCAAGCAAATGTCTAAATGAATTTGCTAAATACAAAAAACAAGGAAAAACTGTAATTTTAGTAACGCACGACATTGGAACCGTTCAGCGATATTGCGACCGCGCTATGCTTCTTCGTAATGGGCAAATTTTAAAAATTGGTGATCCTGATGAAGTTGGAAATGAATATATGTATCAGAACATGTCAGATGAGGAAAGAAGGATTTTTGATGAAGAAAAACAAGAAATCGGAAATGCTGAAAAAAATATCAAGAAAATGAAAGGAACGGAGTTGGAAATAGAAAAGAAAAGGATTGAAAGTGAGAAAAGAAAACTGGAAGAAGAAAAAAAGAATAAGGTTGCGGAAATCACCAAGGTTGAGTTTCTTGATGAAGGTGAGAATAATAAGAATGTTTTCAAGACAGGAGATATGATTGTGGTAAGAATTTACTACTCAGTGAGAAATAAGATAGAAAAACCAATCTTTGGTATTGCAATTCATACTCAATACGGTATCCATATTGCTGGTCCGAATACGAGAGATGCTGGATTTTTGATTGATAATATTGAGGGCTCAGGCCATATTGACTTTAAAATAGAATCTAATCCTTTTTTTAGTGGAACATATTTATTTACGGTAGTGCTTAATAATTCAGAAGGAATGATAGCCTATGATAGAAAGGATAAAGCTTATTCTTTTGAAATAATTTCAGGGGAGAAAAATCAAAGAGGCGTGATTAAAATTGAAACATCTTGGAATACATAGTTTTGAAAATAACTTTTTAAATAATAAAATAGAGATATGTTTAAAGATAAAGTGTTGCTAATAACTGGTGGAACAGGATCATTTGGAAATGCTGTGCTAAAGAGATTTCTAGATACTGACATAAAAGAAATTAGAATTTTTTCAAGAGATGAAAAAAAACAGGAAGACATGAGGATTTTCTATAATAATGAGAAAATCAAATTTTACATCGGTGATGTGCGTGAATATAGAAGCATTGAGGATGCAATGGATGGAGTTGACTATGTTTTTCATGCGGCGGCTTTGAAATTTGTGCCCTCTTGCGAATTTTTTCCAATAGAGGCCGTGAAAACAAATGTCATGGGAACTAGCAATGTTTTGGAAGCTGCAATAAATAAGAAAGTGAAAAAGGCGATTGTTTTGAGCACTGACAAAGCTGCATATCCAATCAATGCAATGGGAATGACTAAGGCTTTGATGGAAAAAGTTGCTGTTGCAAAGGGCAGAAACTTAACTGAAAATGACACCGTCATTTGTCGAACAAGGTATGGGAACGTGATGGCTTCGAGAGGATCAGTGATTCCTTTGTTTATAGATCAGATTGAAAAGGGAGGTCCAATTACTATCACAAATCCTGACATGACAAGATTTATGATGACGCTTGACGAGGCAGTGGAGTTGGTAATATACGCCTTCCAGCATGGAGAGCAAGGTGATTTGTTTGTTCAGAAATCTCCAGCTGCTACAATTGAAGTTCTTGCGCAAGCCGTGAAAGAACTGAAAAATTCAGATGTCAAAATAAAGAAAATTGGAACCAGGCACGGAGAGAAATTGTTTGAGGTGCTTGTTACAAAGGAAGAAATGCTCAATGCGATTGACCTCGGCGGATACTACAGGATGCTTGCAGATAATAGGAGTTTGAATTACACAAATTATGAAAAAGAAGGAACTATAGATTTTGATAAAATTGAGGAGTACAACTCCCATAACACTGAGCGTCTTGATGTTGAAGGAATGAAAAAACTTTTATTAAAACTTGATTTGTTCAAATAAACATATATGAGCAAAAAAATTCTTATTTTGGGTGGGGACGGGATGGCTGGAAACATGATCAAGACATATTTGGAAGAGAAAAAATATGATGTTTTTGCTACCTCGAGAAAGAAGGGCAGTGGCTTGTTTTTTGATGCATTATTAAATCACGAAGAATTAGGAGGAATTATTGAAAAAATAAAACCTGACTTTGTCGTGAATTGCATCGGTGTTCTCAATCAATTTGCCGAGGAAAATAAATCTGGGGCGGTGTTGATCAACTCTTTTTTGCCTCATTATGCCGACTCACTAAGTGATAAATTTAATTTTAAATTTATACATATAAGCACCGATTGTGTTTTTTCTGGAGCAAAAGGCGACTACACAGAAAGTGACTTTGCTGATGCAACATCTTTTTATGGCAGAACAAAATCTCTTGGAGAGGTAAATAATGATAAGAGTGTGACCTTCAGGACCTCTATTATTGGGCCGGATGTCAATGAAAAAGGTATCGGACTGTTCAATTGGTTTATGCAACAGGAGGGTCAAACAAAGGGATTCAATAATGTTATTTGGGCTGGCGTCACAACATTAGAATTAGCCAAGGCAATAGAGAAGTCTTTCGATATGAATATCTCAGGCTTGTATCACTTGGTCAACAATGAGAAAATCAATAAATTTGATTTACTTAGTTTGTTCAAGAAGTGTATGAATAAAAAAATAGATATTATTGAAGATGGCTCTTTCGTGAATGACAAAAGCATTATCAATTCCAGAAAAGATTTCGATTTTAATGTGCCTACTTACGAAGAAATGACCATTGAAATGAGCGAATGGATTTTTGGACGAGAAGAGAAATACAAGCAGATTATTTTAAATGCAAAAAAATAAACTTATGAAAAAAAAAGTGATGGTCATCGTTGGAACAAGGCCAGAAATCATACGTTTAGCACATACCATTCAAAAGATGGAGGAATTTTTTGATGTGGTTTTTGTGCATACTGGTCAAAACTACGACTATAATCTTAACGAAGTTTTTTTTAAAGATTTTGGCTTGCGAAAACCTGATTATTATTTAGAAACCCCGGGCGTTCATTTGGGCGAAACAATGGGAAATG
This sequence comes from uncultured Bdellovibrionales bacterium, assembly GCA_964485555.1. Taxonomy (GTDB): domain Bacteria; phylum Patescibacteriota; class Minisyncoccia; order Moranbacterales; family GWC2-37-73; genus GWC2-37-8. The sequence continues at coordinate 11,262 of CAZAJN010000059.1, read as the reverse complement.
TCATCGCAAAATCATACGAAGTGATGTCAAAAGAAAAACCAGATGCACTTTTGATTCTGGGTGACACTAATAGCGGACTTGCAGCCGTGTCAGCCAAGAGATTGAAAATCCCAATTTTTCATATGGAAGCGGGGAATAGATGCTTTGATTTCAATGTTCCAGAAGAAATCAATCGAAAAATTATCGATCATGTTAGTGACGTCAATTTGGCATACACCGAAAACGCAAGGCGATATTTGATCAACGAAGGCATGAAGAATGACTTTGTGTATGTCACGGGTTCACCAATGGCGGAAGTGCTTGAATTGAATAAGGAAAAAATTGAAAAATCCGATGTCCTGGATAGACTAAAATTGGAAAGTAATAATTATTTCGTTGTCAGTTCTCATCGTGAGGAAAACTTGGATATTGGAGATAATTTTGAAATACTGGCAAATTCATTGAATAAAGTGGCTGAGAAATTTCAAATGCCAATTATTTTTTCTACACACCCAAGAACTGCCAAGAAAATACAAGAAAAGGGAATAAGGTTCAATGAGTTGATTGTAAATTCAGAGCCTCTAGGCTTCTTTGATTACATAAAACTACAAATGAATGCGCACTGCGTCCTTTCTGACAGCGGAACAATTTCTGAAGAGGCAACAATCTTAAATTTTCCAGCAGTTTCTATCAGGACAAGTTCCGAACGTCCTGAAGCATTAGATGCTGGCAGTATAGTTTTGGGGGGAATCGATGAAGACAATATGATGAGTGCTATTGAAATTGCAACTAAGACATTTTCAGCGGACAGAAAGAACATTGTTAAAGATTATCAGGATACAAATGTTTCCGACAAAGTAATCAAAATAATTCAAAGCTATACCGACATAGTTAACGTAAGAACATGGAAAAAATAAAAGAAAAATTCAATCCATTGGTTTCCATAGTTATTCCTGTTTATAATGGGGCGAATTATATGTGCGAGGCAATTGACAGTGCTCTGGCACAAACATATGAAAATATTGAGGTTATTGTTGTTAATGACGGATCGAAAGATAATACTGAAGAGATTGCGAAATCTTATGGTGATAAAATCAGATATTTTGCAAAAGAAAATGGTGGAGTTGCAACGGCATTAAATTTGGCTATTGAAAAATCCAAAGGAGAATATATTTCCTGGTTATCGCATGACGATGTTTATTATCTAGATAAGATTGAGAAGCAAATAAGGAAACTGTCTGCATTAAATGGTGAAAAAAGATTTAATACCTTATTACTGTCAAATTATTCCCTGATAGATGAAAATTCTAAATTTATTTCTAATCATAAATTTCACAAAACGCATGATTTAGATAAATTAAATTATCCACTATATCCATTGTTAAAAGGAATCGTGCATGGCTGCACATTATTGATTCCGAAGCATTGTTTTGAGGATATTGCTTATTTTGATTCAAATTTAAAAACAACCCAAGATTATGATTTGTGGTTTAAAATGTTCCCCAAATACGGCATGATTTTTATGCCTAATTTATTTGTGAAATCGAGATGGCATGCAGAACAGGGATCAAAAAAAATAAAGACGGCTAATATGGAAGCGGATGAGCTATGGATAAAGATGGTAAATAGCCTGACAGATGAACAAAAAATAGCGATTGATGATAGCGTCCTATCTTTTTATCAGAAAACGCATAATATTGTTAATAGTGCTGGATATGCCAGTGCTGAAAAATATCTTGCTGAAATCTTGGAAAAATATAAACTGAGGGATATTGCAAAAATAAAAGTAAGTGTGATAATTCCTTTTTTTAATCGCATAAATTGGACAGTTGAAGCTATTGAAAGTGTCTTAAGACAAACTCATACTAATCTGGAAGTTATTCTTGTTGATGATGCATCAACGGAATCATTAGCACCGATCAGCGATATTATCAGTAGGGATGATAGGGTTACCCTTATTAAAAATGAAAGAAAAAAAGGTGTTTCTGGTGCTAGAAATACAGGAATTGACAATGCTAATGGGGAATTCATCGCATTTTTGGATTCTGATGACTTATTTATTTCAAATAAATTAGAAAAACAACTTGAGTTTATGGTTCGAGAGGGTAATTTGTTTAGCCATACATCGTATGCTCTTTTTTCTAGTAATAATGAGAAAGAAGAAGTAATTGAATCTGGCAACAGAGACCTAATCTATCCGGAAATCATTCCTAATTGTAGTATAGCAACTCCTACTGTTATGATTAGTGCCGATCTGCTATTAGATAAAAATAAAAGATTTATAGAAAAATATTCAATTGGCGAAGATACATGTTTTTGGATACGCATCTCAAAGTTGTTTACATGTAAGGGTATTACTGGGATATACACGAAAGTGCGAAGACATGAGAGTAATGCTGCATATAACAAGCAGAAACAAATTGAGGGATTGAATAATATACTGGAATATGTAATTGAAAATTTTTTAGATGAAAAAACAATTTCATATGTTAATATTTTGAATCAGAATCTTATTAGTAACAATGCTTCAGGAAAGCAGGAATTAATTATCCGGTATTTTAATAAAATTTATGAATCAGATAATCTCCAGATAGGTGATAATGACTTGATTGGTAATAAATTTAACGGACATGACTTGCATTTTTATTTGAATGATAAGGGTATTAACTCAAGGCAATTAGTTTGGAATAATGAATCTGGAGATGAAAACACATTTACCATAGCCCGCGGTAATCTCAATAGAGATGAAATTTATGAATATGTTAAATCCATACAAAAACAATATTCTCTTGATGGTCTCTTGAATCCACTAGGGTATGATATCTTACTCGACCCCTTATTTTTAAGAACTGAGATTGTTCACCTCCATCTCGTACATAATCATATTTTTGACATTCAGTTGCTACCATTAATGTCAAGGTTAAAGCCAATAGTTTGGACTTTGCATGATCCATGGGCGTTAGGTGGTCATTGCATTCATCATTTTGAATGTGAAAAATGGAAAAAACTATGTGGTGATTGCCCAAATTTAAAAGCCCACTTTGAGCTGCAGTTGGATAATTCTGCACTGAATTTCACGTTGAAAAAAGATGCAATAAAAAATTCAAATTTGGAAATAATTGTGGCATCAGAATGGATGCGTGATAAGGTCGTGCAATCGCCAATTTTCGAAGGTAAGAAAATTAATGTAATTCCGTTTGGGATAGATCATGAAATTTTTAAGTCTATTGAAAAAAATGAAGCAAGGAAAAAGTTAGGAATACGAGAGGACGCCCTAGTTTTTTTGTTGAGATGTGATTATTCGGGCTTTAAGGGAATGGATATAATTGAATTTGTACTTACGAAAATACAATCAAAAAAAAGAGTCGTTCTGTTGGTTTTGAAAGATAAATTAAGAGAAAATTTAAGGAATTTTGAAATAAAAGAGTATGGTTGGGTTAAAGATGATGATTTACTGGCACAGATATATTCAGCTTCAGATTTGTTTTTAATGCCATCAGCAATGGAATCATTTGGCATGATGGCAATTGAGGCTATGAGTTGCGGAACTTTACCGATCGTCATGGATGGTACAGCATTGTCTGATACGGTTAATGCTCCAACATGCGGTGTTTCAACAAAAAGAAACAAGGAGGAATATGTTAAGACTGTTCAATATTACATTGATCATGAAGATGAGCGTTGTGATAGAGCTAAAAAATGTCTAGAATTTGCTAAAGCTAATTATGCTAAAGATGTTTATGTAGAAAAAATCTTAAAGGTCTATGAAGAGGCCAAGACAAAGCATGAATTATCTAAGGATGATCAATTCTTACTTGATCAATTGATGAAAAGTAGTATTATTGTTGAAACAAAAAAAGGCACGACACAATTAGCGCGCAATGATAAATTTTTAAGCATAAAATTTTCTTTACTTAAGCATTATTCAACTCTGTTGTTTTTGAAATATAAATATATTGTGCCGAAAAAAATAAGGATAAATATTAGACAACAGTTGGAAAAGATAAGTAAATATTGAAGTTCATTATGTGATACCTATTAATTTTTTTTGATTCAATAAGATGATTGAAGGTTTTAAAAAAAGAATAATCTCAAAAATTCCTAAACTTAAAAAAAATATCAAAAATAGGGACAGAATATTGAAACACTTGAAAATTATTTCGGCAAGTTCTTTTTTGAAGAACGGAATTAGGAAAATGTTAAGGCGGTTTATTTTTAAAGTTTCACCGACATTTAGAATGCTTTCTGGCAATAGGCACCGCATGAATCTCTTATTGGATAAGATTGAAAATCTGGAAAAATTAAGTAAACAAAGAGACAATATCTTATTAGATAAGATTGAAAAAATAAACGAGCAAAGAGACAATATCTTATTAGATAAGATTGAAAAAATAAACGAGCAAAAGAACGAAATTCTTATTGCTCAGGAGTTGAAAATTGAAAGGTTGAGCCAACAATCTATAAATAGGAATAACTTGTTAAATATCTCTATTAAAAATATTGAAATCAAGCATAATAAAAAAAGGATATTATTTGTTGCAATGTTGGATAGTATTCATACCGCAAGATGGCTTTCGCAATTTAATGATTCTAAAAAATACGAAGTACATCTTTTTCCTGTAAGTTTTGGAAAAATTCATGATTTAATTCTAAATGAATCAACTTTTATAATACATGAATATATTTTTCCAAAAAAGAACTGGACAGATGCACAATACACTCCGAGCGAAGCTATTGAAGATGTTATTAATTTTATTAAGCCAGATATTGTTCATACACTCGAAATGCAACATGCAGCGTATCTTGTGTTGCCTATAAAGAAAAAAATGGGTAGTAGATTTCCAATTTGGTTTTATTCATGTTGGGGGAGTGATATTAAGTGGTTTGAAAAATTTCCAGAACATAAGAGTAAAATAATAGAAGTTCTTAATAATTGCGACGCTTTATTTTCTGGAGACAGGGAGAGTATACGAAAGGCAATTGATGACTACGGCTTTAATAAGGCGACATTAAATGTTCCTAGTCCAGGGGGGTATAGGGTTGATTATTATACTGATAAAATAAAATTTATCCCTCCATCAGAAAGAAAAATAATTTTAGTTAAGGGGTATACGGGCTGGGTATACAAATCAGAAGTGATATTGGAGGCATTGAAAAGATGTAAAGAACAGTTACAGGATCACAAAATGAAGGTCGTTATATTTCTAAGTGGGGATATTCAAGACAGTATTGAAGAATTAAAGAAAGTTGGAGTGGAAGTGGAAATATTTGCGCATACTGATGATTATGATGATGTTATGAATCTGTATTCTCGCGCAAAAATCAGTCTCGCCTCTAGCTTGTCTGATGGAGTTCCTAATTCGATGCTGGAAAGTATGCTAATGGGTTGTTTTCCTATTGTGTCAAATTCTGGTTCAACCTCCGAATTTATTGATACTGGTATTAATGGAATTTTGCTTGAGCCAGAGGATATTAATGGTTATGCTTCAGCAATAAAAAAAGCATTGTCCGATAGCTATTTAATGGAAAATGCAGCAAAGATGAATAAAGAAATGATTAAAGATCGTCTTGACTACGATATGATTAAAGAGAAAGTCCTTTCATTTTATGCGCGATTCATATAATTCAATTTGATTTCTTTATGAATATTGTTATTTTTTCTCCTAATCTTAAGGCAACCACCGGATCACCTATCAGGGCCTTTAATATCATTAGGGGGTTGTCTTTGTATGGTGAAAATATTAACGTCATTCTTGTTTCATCTGCATTTGAAGAAGAATTGATGGATAATTATAAATGTTACAATGTCAACGATTTTGGCATAAAAAAAACACTGGAGATTGCAGTAAAAGAAAATAATGCAAGTCATCTATTTTGCATAACACATGGTTTTGCAAATATTGTCAGTGGTGTTGCGAGAATATCAAAAATTCCATTTTTTGTTGATATTCATGGAATTAGAACCCTGGAAGTTTTGGAGGAAAGAAGTAATATATTGACAAAGATAAAAAACATTCATGAATGCCTACCGTGGATTTTAGGAGTTGCAAGAGCGGACAAAATTTTCTGTGCTAATCCGATGCTGTATGTTTGGATGAAGATATTTTTTGGAGATAGAGCTGTTAATGTCTGTGGTATTGCAGATGTGTCAAAATTTGAACAGAATAAAAACGAAAATGAATGCGTAAATGTATTATATGCTGGAAATTTGAGATATTATCAAGGCGTGGATTTATTATTGGATGCTATAGATATCATTGGAGACACTAAAGATTTTAAATTTTATGTATTGGGAGATATTGGAATGGACAAATCATTAAAAAATAAAATTATTTCTTTAAAAGATCAAAAGAATCTTAAGGTAATGAATTCGATTAGTTATGATAAATATCCTGTTTTTTTAAATTCAATGGATGTGATCGTCATTCCTAGGCGAAGAAGTATGACGACCTATATGGCATTTCCTCAAAAACTCATTGAAGCAATGAGTGCGGGAAAATGCGTAATTGCAACAAACCTTGCTCCACATAAATTCGCACTTGAAATGCCTAGCTGCGGTATTTTATGTAATCCTAATCCTCATGACCTGGCTGATGCGATATTAAAAACTAAGGATGATGAATTGCGAAAGACGCTAGGTGAAGCGGCAAAAAATAAAGCATTAAGGGATTATGATGTGCGAGTGCAAGTATTGAAGATTTTGCATTTCTTGAGTAGAAAATATTGATAGTCCGAATTTCTTCTGGCTAAAGATTTTTTTAAATCATTAAATAAATAAGTAAATAATGATAAATTTAATTAGAAAAGATTTTTTACCTCTTGTCTCGGTCGTAATGCCTGTCTTTAATGGCGCTAATTACCTTAGAGAGGCGGTTGATAGTGCTCTGGCACAAACGTATAAAAATATTGAAATTATCATTATTAACGATGGTTCAACTGACGATACTGAAAAAATTGCTAAATCTTATGGGAATAAAATAAGATATTTTACCAAAGAAAATGGTGGGGTTTCTTCTGCTTTAAATGTTGGTCTTCGTGAAATGAAGGGAGAATACTTTTCTTGGCTTTCTCATGACGATGCTTATTATCCTGAAAAAATTGAAAAGCAGCTGGCCGTTGTCACGAAGCTTGGATGTGAAAAAGTTGTCCTGTATTCAGATTATGAATTTATGGATGAAAATTCTGAAGTGTTTAAGACAATGCGACTTGATCATGAAATGTTGGAAAAAAAACCTGAATATGCATTATTACGAAGTTCGATAAATGGGAATACTTTGCTTATTTCTCGTAAGGCATTTGATGAATGTGGTGAATTTGATGAAAATCTCAAATGCACGCAGGATTATGATATGTGGAGCAGAATGATGAAAGTCTGCATTTTCGTTCATGTTCCGGAGATTCTCGCCAAATATCGAGTTCATGAAATGCAGGATACTAATAAAAATCCTGATTTTGCGGTCGAGGGGGATGTTCTTTGGATTAAAATGATGAAAAGTTTATCATTGGATGAAATATTGAAACTTGAGGGGACAGAGTTTAATTTTTATCATGAAATGTTAAAATATTTAAATGGAACACCATTTAAAGGTGCATCTAAATTTGTTCATGAGAAAATTGATGAGTTGATTTTAGATCAAAAAAATAAATGTAATATCACTGTTTCCTTTGTTTCGCATTCTGCCGAGCTTGGAGGTGCTGAAAGGGCGCTTTTGGATATAATTGATGCTGTTGCGTCAGAGGGTGTTTTTGTACACGTTGTGATTCCGGGGCATGGACCAATTGAACATGAATTTTCAAAAAGAAATGTGTTTTATGAAATAGTAGAGCTTCCATGGTGGGCCAATATCGGTGACTGTAGCGTTCAGGAAATTCAAAAATCAATAAAGGAAAGCGCATTGATGCTTGCTTTAAAACTGGCAATTGTCAATCCCGATCTTATTTTCACTAGCACTTCTGTTATTAGTGCGGGAGCTATTGCTGCAAAAATGTTGGACATCCCTCACATTTGGAATATTTCGGAGTTTGGAGTTGCTGATCATGGTGTAAAATACATGCTGAATGAAATGGATAGAATGAAATTTATTGATTCACATTCGGATAAAGTTTTCTTTGTTTCGGATGCTTTAAGAAAGTATTATGCAGATAAAATAACAGAGAACAAAATAGCGGTTGTGCCAAATTTGGTTAGGATTTTTGAGGAGACGGAGAGGGAGTTGTTTTTTCATTTGGATGGTGCATTGAAAATATCTATTGTGGGAAATGTGATAATGGGAAAGGGACAAAAAGATGCAGTATTGGCACTCAGAGAACTCCTAGAAAGAGGAAATGACGTAGAGCTGATCATGGCTGGAACTATTGGAAATCAAAGTTATTTTGATGAATTGCAAAATATTATTGAAAAGGGACAAATTCAAGATAATATTACGTTCGTGGGGTGCATTGAAAATGCAACGACTCTTATTGCTCAATCTGATCTCGTTCTAGTTTGTTCAACTAATGAGGGTTTCGGAAGAGTGACGGCTGAAGGTATGCTGCTCAAAAAGCCTGTAATCGCAGCAAATTCTGGGGCTTCCGTGGAACTGGTATTTGATAATGAAAATGGATTTTTATACTCTCCTGGTGACTATATTGAATTAGCCGATAAGATTGAGTATTTTATAAAACATAATGAAGAAATTGAAAAAATGGGGGAAAGTGGATATGCACTGGCAAAAAAAATATTTAATAATGTTGAGTATTCAAAAAAAATAATTAAAGAATTTATGGATCTTAAAAAAGAAAAGGGGAATGCTGATATTTCAAAAGAAATGATTGAGGAAACAATTAATAGTATTGAGAAACAGAAAAATGAAATAATGGAAAAGCAAGATAGGATTGAAGTACTGCAACGAGAACTTGAAACAATGAAAACATCTAAATTTTGGAAATTGAGAAATTCCTATATTTGTTTTAAAAATTTATTCAAAAAACAATAATGAAAATTAAAAATAAGATAGACAGAGGACTGCATTTTGTTGGGATGTTTCATAAAGTTGTGAAACGCGATGGTCTCTCTGTTGCATTGGGTCGCGTTGTGCAAACTGCGCTTATTGCAACCGGTCAAAGCGAAAGAAAGTTGAGGAAATATGAGGAAGAGCTTTATGCTGTGAAAAATACAAGCATAGGAAGAGTTATTTTTGAAAGCGGTGCCAATGAGATCGATAATGTTTTTATTGGAAAACATGTGGACGTTGTTGTTTGCGTGCACAATGCGCTTGATGATGTGAAAAAGTGCTTGGATTCAGTTTTGAAATATTCTGGAAGCAATTATTCCTTGATCATTGTGGATGATGGGAGCGCGGAAGATACTAGGGAATTTCTTGCTGGTTTTGCCAAGAATAATGAAATCAATCTTATTCGCAATGAACAAGCTCTCGGATATACGTTTGCTGCAAATATTGGTCTTAGGAATTCATCTGGAGATTATGTCGTATTGTTGAATAGTGATACTATCGTGACAGCTGATTGGCTTGAAAAGATGGTTCAGTGTGGCGAATCAGATTCTAAAATTGGATTGATCGGACCGCTGAGCAACACAGCATCTTGGCAGTCAGTGCCAAAAATATCAGAAGATGGCGACTGGGCTGAGAATTTACTTCCGGAAAACATGGATATTCAGCAATGGGCAAATGCCATTGCTGAAGATTCTGAGAAAATATACCCGAGAATTCCATTTTTGAATGGATTTTGTCTGATGATAAAGAGAGAGGTCATTGATGATCTTGGTCTTTTTGATGAAGAACATTTTGGTAGGGGCTATGGTGAGGAAAATGATTATTGCTTGCGCGCAAGGAAAAACGGATGGTCTCTTGCAGTTGCTGATGATGCATATATTTTTCATTCTCAATCTAAGAGTTATTCCAATGAGAAAAGAAAGATTCTTTGCGATGCGGCTGATAAATTTTTAGCTGAAAAGCATGGAAAAAACGTTATCAATGAAGGGGTTTTGTATTGCAAAAACAATAAGATCTTGGAGGGTATAAGACGCAGAATCGAATCGATTCCGGAACGTTTTTCATTTTTGCTTGATAATAAATTCTCTGGAAAGTCGATATTATTCGTCTTGCCAGTTACAAGTGCCGGTGGCGGAGGCAATATTGTTGTTAATGAAGCAAAATCTTTAACAAAATTTGGAATAAATGCATCACTGTTGAATTTTTCTGAAAATAAAGAGCAGTTTGAAAAAAGTTATCCAAATTTACACCTGGATGTTATTTATGTTAAAGATGAGAGTGAGATCGTTGAAATTTCTAAAAGGTATGATGCTGTTGTTGCCACTGCTAATTTTTCAGTGGAATGGTTGCAAAAACTTTCATTAGAGAAAAAACCCATACTAGGATATTATGCTCAGGATTATGAACCATTATTTTATTCGGAGAATTCGAAAAGTTTTGAAAATGCAAAAAAAAGTTACGAATTGATTTCAAGAATGAAAATATTTACTAAGACTGATTGGAACAAGCAACTGATTGAGGAAAATCACAAAAGGGACGTTGTTGTGGTTGATCCGAGCTGCGATGTTGATCTTTTTCGTCCTCGACCAAGAAAAACACGCACAGCCAAAGGTGTGATCAGGATAGTTGCAATGGTGCGTCCTAGCAGTCCGAGGCGTGCAGCGAAAATTACCATGGAGGTTTTGAAAGAAGCAAAGAAAAAGTTTGATAAGAAAGTGGACATTGTTATTTTCGGGCTTGAACAGAAAGAATTGTATTCTTCAAGAATTGAGAGGAATTTCAAATTTCAAAATCTAGGACTGCTTAATTCCGTTCAAGTAAGTAGATTGTTTAATGAGAGCGACATTTTTATTGACTGTTCTGTCTTTCAAGCAATGGGTCTCACGGCCATGGAGGCCATGTCATCGGGATTAGCTGTTATTGTGCCCAAGGATGGCGGCGGTGCTTCATTTGCAAATAATGGCGTGAATTCCTTAGTTATTGATACTGCGAGAAAAGATCTTTGTGTGAAAGCCTTGTGTGAATTGGTTGCCGATGATAATCTCAGGGAAAAAATTGGCAGGCAGGCATTGAAGGATATGCCAAGTTTCCATTCAGATTTTTCCGCACATAAAATAGCTGAAGTTTTATTTGAATGATCAGGAAACTGCACCGAGGACCGTCCTCGGCGAACCTCGGCGAACCTTTGCTTTTCTGAAAGGTAATTTAAAAAGCTGTCCACGCGGACAGCTTTTTTTGAAAGTATTTTTTTGCTGGATCTTTAGTTGCTCGGCACGTACCAGGCGACTCC
>CAZAJN010000058.1:0-16673 GCA_964485555.1 uncultured Bdellovibrionales bacterium | reverse complement strand
CTTTTTAGTTCTCCCTGTTTTTGTTTTATTTTGGATTGCCAGGGATTCGAACGGGCAGAAGCTAAACAAGTTATTGTTCAGCAGAACAATAATGCAGTGTGCGTCGATGGACGCGACCATAGAAGCGTTCAGCGCTGCCCAGGGCAAGGAGTGAATGAGCGACGGCGAGTTAGCGACGCGAAAATCCCTGCGCCCCGAAATCGAGAAATTTGGGTGAGGAGGAATCCCTACGCCCCTAATTAAAAAAATATATGATCCGTAAATTAAAAAGCTCGGTAACTTCAAGTGAAATTACCGCTTGAAGTTCCCGAGCCTAGTCACTGCATTTATTCCATGTCCCACATAGCTTTCAGTGTCATTTTTTCTGCAGGTACCTGCACCTTACATTTCAAACATTCCATTACAAACTGATTCTCGCCAACGTATTTCCTGTGAGCAATCCAAGATTCACATGTTCTGCAGTGGCGAAAATGCATGATGTTTGCAAAAACCAAGGCAAATATTGCAGTGAAGATGCCAACGATAGGGTGTCTCAGGTCGACAGCTATCATGAATAAGGCAAAAGTTAGAATGCAAACGAGTTTAAATTTATCTATCGACGTTACTTGCATGTTTCCTCCTTGGCTTGATAAGCCATAAATATGATAGGTACTGCTTAAACTGCTGATATTGAAGGGTACACTTTAATTGATAATATGTCAAGAAAATACATTGACATTATATATGCAAATAAATTAACCCCATCAAGGTCTTTACTCGATCAAGATTTGCCTTAACAGGGTCTCAGCTAGTCATAGTTCCTTTAATAGTGAGGGCAAAATCGTTCACTGGTGCGTCCTTGACTCCCGAACTATTGCTAAATTTGACACAATATGCTATAATGTAACTAGAAAGGGTTACTAATACCCCTTTCAGTAAACATATGGCTAATAAAATCACTAAAAGAGCCTATTTAGAGGCAATATTGAGATCCTCCCGAACAGTCTTTTCAGCAAAAGACGCCGCTTTAATGTGGCGTGAGGAAAATACGGCTGTTATCAATGACAGATTGAAGAAATATGTCAAAACTGGAAAATTAGTTAGAGCATATCGGGGCTTCTATGCAAAAGATTGGAATTATGACCGCATGGAGTTGGCAACGAAAATATACACTCCGTCATATGTAAGCTTTGAGACTGTTTTGACTCGCGAGGGAATCAATTTCCAATATTATGGGAATATCTTTGTGGCATCCTATGTTAATCGTGAAATTGAAGCCAATGGTCAGAAAATAAACTACGTACGCATGAAAAAATATGTTTTGAGCGATACGACTGGAATTGAACATCGGAACAATGTTGCTTGGGCCACAAAAGAGCGTGCATTTTTGGACCGCTTGTATGTCACCAAGGAATATCATTTTGACAACTTGAATCCTTTGAATTGGGAAAAAGTTTTTGAAATTGTTCCGATATATAACAATAAGCGCTTAGAGAGAAAAGTTAAGGAGTACTATAAAAATTTTATCAATAACAAATAAGCTGGAGATTACCAGCTTGTTATCATCACTCGCTCGGAAACGAAAGCAATCTATTGCTTCTCTCGCTCCGTTCGATAATAAAAATATGTTCGACTACGCCAAGCACAAAAGCATTTTGCTGCAGATTCTCAAGGATATATACACCGATACGACCATTTCACCATATCTTGGTTTTAAGGGTGGAACAGCAGCCCTTTTGTTCCATGGACTGAACCGCAACTCTGTTGATTTGGATTTTGATCTATTGGATGATTCAAAAGAAAAAGAAGTTTTTGAAAAAATAAACAAAATTGTGGCGCAGTATGGAACAATTGAAGATTCGCACATCAAGCGTTTCAATTTGCTCAATGTCATTTCATACGCGACTGGGGCGCAGAAAATAAAAGTTGAGGTGAGCAGAAGACAATTCGGTTCTCGCTATGAAATAAAAACATTTCTCGGCATTTCCATGTTGGTCATGACTCCACCTGACATGTTTGCTCACAAACTTATGGCCATGTATGAACGAATCGGAAAAACAAGCAGGGATATTTTTGATGTTTATTATTTCTACAAACAAGGATGGGAAATAAACAAGGAAATCGTTGAACAAAGAGCCGGAATGCCATTTCAAGAATTATTGCTCAAATGCATTGAAATGCTTGAAAAAACAGATAACAAGCACATCCTGGATGGTCTAGGGGAATTATTGAGCGAGCAGCAGAAAGACTGGTCGCGCGCCAAGCTGAAAAGCGAGACTATATTTTTCTTGAAAATGGCAGTTGAAAATGAGAAATAGTTGAACAAAAAATCTTCAGTAGAAGACTTTTGTAGCGAATGTCGACAAATTCGAGCGAGCGAGGATTTGGCGCTGCCCAGGGCAAGGAATTAATTTGCGACGGCAAATTAATGACGCGGAAATCCTCTGCGTCCCGACAGTCTAAGGGCAGGAGAGAGCTACTTTTCTAGACAAGGCGTGAAGACGACGTCTTGAATGTTGACGCCGAAAACCATAAGATGTATCATTCTAATATAAATTAGAATGATACATCTTATGGAATTTGAGTGTTGCGCAAAAAATGCATTGCAAGCAGATAATGTTAGCAGAACATATTCTTTTCTTCGTGCCATTGCAGATCCAAATAGATTGAAAATTCTTTGCATACTTCAAGAAGAATCGATGTGCGTATGTGAGATTGTTCCAGTGATAGGAATATCAGATAAATTGGCTTCACACCACCTTAAGCAGCTAAAGGAGGTAGGACTTTTGATTGAAAAAAGGGAGGGTAAGTTTATTCGTTATAGTCTGGATACGAAAGTTATCAGGGAATATAAAAAAATATTTAATCAAATAATCAAATGAAAAATAGCAATATTTTTAGCGCTATAGTAATCAACGTTTTTATCACCATATCGGAAGTGGCGGTTGGTTTATTGATTGGAAGCTTGGCACTTGTTTCGGATGCTGTGCATAATTTTTCAGATGTCGGCTCGATGTCCTTGAGCTGGTGGGGTGAAAAGGTGAAGAAAAAAGAATCAAACAATGCAAAGACATATGGTTACAAGAGAGCTGAAATTATTATCGCACTTTTCAATGCCGCAACTCTGTTTGTTGTCGTAGTCTTCATTTTCATTGAAGCGATAAAGAGATTATCCGCGCCAGCCGAGATTGTTGGTGGATACATGATATGGATGGCTCTAGCTGCATTGATTGGCAATGGAATCGCTACTTATTTATTGGAGAAAGATTCCCATAAAAACTTGAACATGAAAAGTGCTTGGATGCATTCCATGCAAGATGCGTTGTTTTCTCTGGGGGTGGTCGTGGGAGCTGTGTTGATCTATTATTTTCATTGGTTTTTTATCGATCCGATCATTTCTATTTTGCTATCGCTATACGTGCTTAGGGAAATTTATGGCTTGCTAAAGGAAACGGTTAACATCCTGATGGAATCAGTGCCTGAAGACATTGATTTTGAAGAAGTGAAAAACAATCTCAAATCACTGGCTGGCGTCATTGAAGTAAATGACCTGCACATTTGGCAAACAGATAGCGAAAGCAAATTTCTAAGCACACATCTTGAAATTGAAAATGTGGAAAATGGCCAAAGAAATGAACTGATTTATGGTATTCAGGTGTTGCTGCGAGATAAATTTAAAATAGATCACTCAACCATTCAGCTGATGTCAGTTACTGAAAAAGAAAAGTTGAAAATGAGATGCGAGCATTGTAACTAATTAATTTCAAATAATCATATGAACGTTAAGGTCTTGGGAACTGGTTGCGCTACCTGCAAAAAACTGCATGAATCAGTGGTCAAAGCGGTAGGCGAGCTTAATTTAGGCGTTGAAGTTGAATATATAACTGATGTCCAAGCGATGCTTGATTTGGGCGTGATGTCCAGTCCTGTTTTGGTCATCAATGATGTCCCTGTGGCAGTGGGGCAAGTTCCAAGTTTTGATAAAATCAAACAATTGTTGGCTGAAAGCAAGGCAATACCAGCGATCATGCAGGAAAAACCAGCGGGTTCTTGCAACTGTAGCTGCGGTGATAAATGTTAGAATAAATAAGTGTTAACACCGGGCAAGTCTGACTTTGCTCGACAATAAAAATGAATATATTTTATCCAATTCAAATTTTTGCTGACTGGCTGACATATTCAACTTTTCAAATTGATCCAGAAACTCTTTTGGCAAGTGCAGTAAATTTTTTCATTTTTGACACGATCAAAATCCTGCTGCTCTTGGTGGTGATAATTTTTATCGTTTCGATGATCCGATCATTCTTGCCACCTGAAAAAATCAGAAACATTCTTGCACATGAAAAAAAATATGTCGGCAATGTGCTAGCCTCACTTCTTGGCATTATTACGCCATTTTGTTCCTGCAGTGCGGTGCCGCTGTTTCTTGGGTTTGTGCAGGCAGGCGTTCCGCTTGGAACCACATTTTCCTTCTTGGTTGCTTCTCCTATGATCAATGAAGTGGCTGTCGTTTTGCTTTTGGGGATGTTTGGCTGGAAAATTGCGTTGCTCTACATTGTCAGTGGGCTTTTGATTGCGATTTTTTCCGGCATCTTTATCGAAAAAATAGACGTCAGGTCACTTGTTGAAGAATTTGCCCTCAATGGGAACAATAAAAACATCAATCTTCCAGAACTAGACTGGAAAGAAAGAATCGAATATTCAAAGACATACACCTTCGACATTGTGAAAAAAGTCTGGCTGTACGTTGTGCTTGGTGTGGGAATCGGCGCCTGGATTCACGGCTATGTGCCAGCTGACTTTTTGGCTCAATATGCAGGAAAGGGCAATTGGTACGCTGTTCCGCTGGCTGTCTTTGTTGGCATCCCACTTTATTCGAATGCAGCCGGCGTGATCCCGCTTGTGGGAGTGTTGACGGGGAAAGGCGTGGCCATAGGAACTGCGCTGGCCTTCATGATGGCTGTGACGGCGCTCTCTCTGCCAGAGTTTATGATCCTCAAGAAAGTGATGAAGACAAAGTTGATCGTTATTTTTGCCAGCATAGTAGGGTTGGGAATAATTTTTACAGGTTATCTCTTTAATATGATCCTGGGCGGATAGCGTGATTTAGCGAGTCTTTTGTTGGCGATTCGCAGCGTATTTGATGCGCCGAAATAGCTTAATAGTCTTTTTGTAATAAATAATAGATGTAATTATTTATAGGAGTTACGCATTTAGCCGTGAAGTTTCATACAAAATTGTTTTTTTACTTGCCTTTCGTTCGCTATCGCTCACACGGAAGCCTGCCTACCGGCAGGCAGGCCGCAAAAAAACAATTTTGTATGAACCATGCCAATTGCGTAAGTTCTAATTTACAAAAATATATGAACACAGTCGTACATTTTGAAATCCAAGCCGATGATATTGAACGAGCCTCGAAGTTTTATGAGAAGGTTTTGGGTTGGAAAATCATGCAGATGATGAAAAAAGAAGAAGGTGGGATGATGGATTATTGGGGGATAGAAACCAAGAAAGCAGGCGAACCTGGCATCAATGGAGGAATGTATAAGCGGTCCGAGGCAGATGAGAAATTTAATCTTTATGATTGCACTGTAGCGGTCGAAGATCTGGATGCATCTGTGGCAGCAGTAAGGGCAAACGGAGGAGAAATTACCAAAGAGAAAAGCGAAATTCCAGGAGTGGGCTGGTTTGCTGGAGCAAAAGACACTGAAGGGAATCGCTTTGGGTTAATGCAACCAACAAATTGGAAACCAGAATAGTGGTTATGATTCAGGTGGGCATTTGAATACCTACTTTTTTCTTGAGAAAATCATCTGAATGTGCTTAAATTAAGCTATAAAAATATTAATATTGAAACTTATGGCTTTGGAGAAATTCGTGCACAGTTTTCATCTGATGTATGAAAAGGAAGATGAGGACGGAATGTTCTATTTGAATAACAGGCTTGAAAAAGATTATGCTAAAGTTTTTTTCGACTATGCCAAAGATCATCGCGTAGCGCTTTTCGAAGATCAATCCGGCAGAAAATATTCCTTGTCTTATGAGAACAATTTGTACATATTAAGCAAGAAATAATGAAAGGACTTTCCGAAATAGAAATAAAGGCTCGTCAGCAGAAGGCCAGGGTAATTTTCAGGGAATTGAAAAAACTTTTTCCGGACGCTAAGATTGCCTTGAATTTTTCCAATTCGTGGGAACTTTTGGTGGCGGTGATTTTGAGTGCGCAGTGCACCGACAAGATGGTGAATGTTGTGACGGAAAAATTGTTCAAAAAATATAAGTCTGTTGATGATTATGCGAATGCCGATCTTGTTGAGTTTGAAAAGGACATCCATTCGACGGGATTCTATCATAATAAGGCTAAAAATATCCTGGCTACAGCTAGGATGATCAAAGAAAGGCATGATGGAAAAATTCCTTGCACCATGGATGAGTTGCTAGAACTGCCAGGTGTCGCACGCAAGACAGCCAATGTTGTCTTGGGAAACGCCTGTGGGGTGGTGGTGGGAATCGCGGTGGACACACATGTCAGAAGGCTTGCAAACTTGTTGGGATTGAGTTCTCAGTATGATCCAGTCAAAATCGAACAGGATCTGATGCGAATTTTTCCAGCCACGCAGTGGAACATAATCACATACTTGTTGATTGAATATGGCAGAAAATATTGCCCTGCCAAGAAACACGACCATGACAATTGTCCACTGACGGGTGCTTTGGCTGGACAAAATCATTAAAGTTTGCTATAATTGAGATACTTAAAAAAAGCGGGTGAAAGCCCGTTTTTTTGTATATTTATGGGACCAAGAGAAACAAATCTGAATATTTTACAAGAAGAAATTCTGCAGCAAAATGAAGCGGTAAATTTAAGATTGGTAAAAAGTGATACTACTGTAAACAGTGAAAAAAATGTAGAAATTGAAAGTCGGGAAGGAAAACCAAAAAGGACCCATGAATCTGCAATGGCTGAATTAGGTGAATTACTAGAATTATATGAGCCGAAAAAATGGTCGCCATCTTCCATAAGAACTTGGAACAGGGGTCTGTATGAGTATTTAGGAAAGATGATTAAAAAGAAAATTTTAACATGGGAAGATATAGGCAAGATTAGCAATGGTCAATATGAGAATAGCTTCCAATTCATTTATTTACCGGATTGGACTTTGGAAAGTGCCGTCGAGAAAATTAAAAAAATAATTGTTGAAAACAAATCTGCTTCATTCCGTCCTAAGGATATTAGAGTGAATCATGGACTATATAATTTTTTGATAGAGCAAATAAGAAATGGAAAAATAAGCTGGGAAGAAATAGCGATACAGGTTAAGGCGGATTTGGGTGCGGAATTTTCAAATAGGGATTGGGAAATAAAAAAGCGAAGGACATTTGATGACGCAATGAATGAGTTAAATAGTCAATTAACGTTAAATTGTCCGGAAAAAATTACTCCAACATATATAAATAAACATATTCATGGAAAATACAAATATTTCAGAAAATATATTACAAAGGATAATGGAGAGATTGATTGGGATAGGATAAGACAGGCGTTGTCCCCTGACTTAATGGAGAAATTTTCAATAACTGAGAATCTTACCATGGAAAAGGTGATTAGGAGAATTAGTGAGGGCTTGAAAATCAAAAATCCACAGGTTGTGAGTCCTGATTATCTTAAAAGAGAATTTCCTTCGGATGTATTTTTTTTAGCTAAAAATTGCAGAGATACAAGAGGACACATTGACTGGAGAAGCATAGTAGGACACCCTCTTTTTGATTCCGAGATGAGGAAAAAGTTTAAATTTCCAGTTTCTATTAATAGGAATATCCCTATTGAAACTTATAGTAACTCTGAAGAAGTTGAGGAAATTTTAAAAGAAAAAGAAAAGAATTTGTATACGTTTATAGAGTCAATAAATAAAGAAGACCTTGAAAAGAGGAATGAAATATGTTTATTGCTTGTTGAGCTTGCCCAAAAAGGAAATTCACAAGCAGAGAAGAAATTAATTGACTTGATTTCATACACTGTTGAACAATGGATTGATAGGATTCCTTCAATTAGAAATTTTAAATTTTATAAAGAAAAGAAATACGAAATAATTAAAAGATGTATTTATAATTATAAAAAAGATAAGCCTTTTGTTGGATATGTATATGCGAGTTTCAAAAAAGCGAATTTAGGTTTGGAGAAAATGAAAGAAGTTGAGTTTTTCGAAGATCGATAAACTGCGCGATTTCTCTTGCAAAAAACTTAATAAAGAGGGAAACTATAATGTATAATCTTTAAACCTATGCCATTTTATGCTTTCCTACATTGAAATTTCCAAAGAAAATCTGCTACATAACTTCGAGATGATGAAATCTCTTGTTAAACCTGGAACCAAAATGGTGGCTGTGATCAAAGCGGATGCCTACGGACATGGGCAAAATGAAGTTGCCAAAATTCTGGAAGACAACGCGGACTATTTTCAGGTTGATGATGCAAGGGAATTGGATCACTTGAGGAAGATTTCTCAAAAGCCCACCATGGTGCTAGGGTTTGTTGCCAGATCGGAAATGTCGGGCGTCATTGAGCAGGACGGGATTTTCAGTATCTATGATGAGGGACAAATTTTGGCGCTTGAAGAGATTGCAGCCAGCTTGAAAAAGAAAGCCATCGTGCATGTGAAAATCGATGCAAGTCTCGGTCGTCAAGGGGTCTTGATCGATCTGGTTCAAGATGTGATTGATGTGCTCAAGAAATGTGAAAACATTGAAGTTGCAGGAATTTATTCGCATTTTGCCAACATTGAAGATACGAGCGATTTCTCTCATGCCGAAAAACAGATAGACGCTTTTCAAGGAGCGTTGAAAATTTTCAAAGAGAATGGATTCGAAAATTTGGAAACTCATATTTCAGCCAGCTCGGGAATTATGGTGTATGAACGCGAGCAGGGGAATTCTTCTATTGTGAGGGCCGGAATCGGGCTCTATGGCATGTGGCCATCTGAGGAATTGAAAGAGTGTTATGGTGAAAATATTGAATTGAAACCGGTGATGCGCTGGGTCAGTCATGTGGCTCAGGTCAAAACCGCGCCAGCAAATTATTCCATCGGTTATGGACTTACGTTTGTCACGAAAGAGCCGACCAAGATAGCAGTGATTCCGCAAGGATATAGCGATGGCTATGACAGGGGTCTTTCGAATTGCGGAGAAGTTCTGATCAGAGGTGCTCGTTGCAAGGTTCTCGGTCGCGTGGCCATGAACATGTTTGTGGTCGATGTTTCACATTTGGAGGATGCCAAGGCTGAAGACGAGGTTGTGCTGTTGGGAAGTCAGGGAAAAGATCGCATCACAGCTGAAGAAATAGCTTCCAAAATAGGAACCATCAATTACGAAATAACAACACGGGTTCTCGCAACTCTTCCGCGAGTCGTCAAATAAGGATGTTTGCAAATCAAAAAGAAAATGCTAGACGCCTTTTCTTTTTAAGGATCAGTGGTATAGTATATTAGATATGGAGCTGGCATTGGCTTGCCAAATTTAAGTTAAATCGACACACGAAACTGGTCGCTTTGAAAGTATGATTCGCTTGATCGCGTAGCAATACTTGCAAGCGCTCGTTCCAAAAATGAAAAAAGCTAAAGTTCTAGAATTGAATAAGGCGCACGAAATGACTGATGAGGAATTGGTCCAACTGACACTTCAAAACCATGAGGCGTACGGTTTTATCATAGAGCGATATGAAGAAAAGCTCTTGCGATACGTCATGCGAATTTCAGCTGGATCAAAAGAAGACGCGGAAGATACTTTGCAGGATGTTTTTCTGAGCGCGTATAAAAATTTGAATGATTTCGATCAGAATTTGAAATTTTCTTCCTGGATATATCGCATCGCTCACAATAAGGTCATAAGTCATTTCAGAAAAGTTACTGCTCGCCCTAAAACAACCACTTACGAAGGCGACTCTCAACTTTTGAATATATTGGCCAGTGAGGAAGATGTTGCGCGTAATCTGGAAAAGAAATATACAGCCCAGCAAGTGCGAGAAACGATAGATCAGCTGGATCCGCGCTACAGGGAAGTGTTAGTTCTCAAATATTTGGAAGAAAAAGATTACAAGGAAATTTCCGATATTTTGCAAAAACCCATGGGCACGGTCGCGACGCTTATCAATAGGGCGAAAAAGCAATTCAAGGAGAAGACCGAAAAACTAGTGCAATAATAATTCAAGTTAACTACCAACAGGATGACCAAATTCAGCGATAGCGTCATAGGGAAAATAAAATGCGAGAAGATCATGCCAGTTCCAAAATGGCACTTCTTGATCAGGAGCTATGCTTTTTGGCTGCTGTTTTTTGTTTCGATGATTTTAGGGAGCCTATCTTTTAGTGTTGTGGTTCACATTGTAAATTCAGGGGATTTGGATATCATGGATCACTTGCAAGGGAGCTGGATGACCTCAGCCTTCATGCTGTTGCCAGTTTTCTGGATAGTTTCGTTGTTTATTTTTGCCATCTCAGCTTATTTGAATTGGAAATGCACCAGGCTCGGGTATTGCGCCAGAAGAAGATGGATCGTTTTGGGAAGTATTGTGCTAAGTATTATTTTCGGCAGTGTATTTTATGTGCTGGGCCTCGGAAAGCAGGCTGACAACGCGATGACAAGGGCTGTCCCGATATATGATCAATATAAACACAAAGCCCGCAAGGAGCTTTGGCTTCAGCCTGAAAAAGGTTTTCTGACTGGGAAAATATTAGACGTCGATGAAATTGAAGAGCGGCTGATCGTGAGAGATGAGAACGGTAAAAAATGGATCGTTACAGATAAGGACATCAGATGGGAAAATGAAAGCTTGGAGGAAAAAGGAAATATCATCAAAGTTATTGGAATCAAAAAAGGCGATTTCGAATTTCAAGCCAGAGAGATAAGAAGATGCACTAATTGTCAGGATGACGAATTTGTGGAAAAAGAATTTGATGGAGTCTGCTTCAATTCTGACGGTGGATGTTAGTCGCTGAGAACCTTTATTCTATTGCACGATTATTTTTTCAGTTTTTCCTATGGTTTCAAAAACCAATTTTTCAATATCTAAATTTTTTTCAGCCTCCAGAACTTCGGGAAGTTTAGCTCTAGTTTCTGGATTTTTTGGCATAAGACGTGTGCAGCAATCATCATGGGGAAGCCGCGAAATGTCGTAGGTTCCGATTTCTCGCGCTTTGCTCATGATTTCTTCCTTGTCCATTCCGATGAGTGGACGAAAAATCGGCAACGTGGCAGCTTGAGACACTGCCAGGATGTTTTCCAAAGTTTGCGAGGCGACTTGTCCCACGCTGTCTCCCGTGATCAAGGCCAAAGCTTTTTCCTTGAGGGCTAGTTGCTGGGAAATTCTCATCATCATGCGGCGATATAGGATGACTCTGAGAGAGGCGGGGCATTTCATCATGATCTCCTTCTGCACGTCGGCAAATGGGATGGAATACATGACTCCGGAAGATTTGAATTTCTTCAAAACTTTGATAAGATCGGTGACTTTCTCCAATGACTCTCTGGATGTGTAGGGAATCGAATGGAAATGCGCAAAACGGGTTGAGACGCCGCGTTTGAGCAGATACCATGCTGCCACTGGCGAATCAAATCCGCCAGACATTAAAACCATGGCTTTCCCGCCCGTGCCAATCGGCAAACCACCCGGTCCCTGGATTTTTTTAAGTGAAACCAATGCTAATTCGTTGATGATTATGATGTGACATTCTAAATCAGGATTTTTTAGGCTTACTTTCTTTTTTCCATCGAGTTTGTCAAAAATGAATCCTCCAACTTTCTTGTTGATTTCTTCGCTGGTCATTGGGAAATTTTTGTTTGAGCGCTGCGTCCTGACCCGGAATGTTTCAAAAATTTCTCCGCCAATGGACGAATTGACAAGTTCCCAACAAGTTGATTTCAATATTTCAATGTCTTGCTGAACGCTGGTGGCAAAAGAAAAATTTACGATTCCAAAAACGTGTTGCAAAGCGTCTTCAATGATGGCAGCATTTCCAATTCCCTTTTCGTTCAATTTTACCAAAATCCCACCGGACATTTTTTTGACATATTCAAAACTGCTCGGAGAAAAATCATTGAGCTGATCTTTGATGTTTTGAATCAAATGACCTTCGAAATAGTTGCGGTTCTTGCCTTTTAGGGTAATTTCCCCGTAATGGATGAGGATGTGGTCTTTTAGCATGTATTTTGTATATCGTATTTAGTATTTAGTATAAATACCATGAATGCAAGTAAAAGGAAAGCTTTTGGATGAATTGTAATTTTTTTATATAAGAAATGCCTTGCCTAAGGCAATGATTACCCGTAAAGATTGCTAATTTTACGTATTTCCTGTATTTTATACAAGATACATTATACTAAATACTTGATACTAAATTTATGGCTTTACAGATAGGAATAGTCGGACTTCCCAATGTTGGAAAATCAACGCTTTTCAAGGCTTTGACCAAAAACCCGGTAGAAATCAGCAATTATCCATTTTGCACCATTGAGCCGAATGTGGGGGTGGTCAAGGTTCCGGATGAGCGACTGGACAAGCTTTCAGAGATGTCTCAAACAGAAAAGATAGTGCCAGCCGTGGTTGAATTTGTTGATATTGCTGGTATTGTTAAGGGCGCCTCGGAGGGTGAGGGTCTGGGAAATAAGTTCTTGGCCAACATCCGCGAAGTGGATGCGATTGCGCAAGTCGTTAGGGTTTTTGAGAATTCTAACATCACGCATGTGCATAATAAAGTTGATCCTTTGGAAGACATTGAAATTATCAACACCGAACTTATTTTGGCTGATTTGGAAAGTGTCATAAAAAGGATGGAAAAATTGGCCAAGGACGCTCGCGGAAATGACAAAGAGGCCCAGTTCAAATTGGGTGTGGCTGAAAAAATCAAGCATGTGTTGGAAAAGGGCTTGCTTGCCAACACAGCCGACCTGGATTTTGATGACTTGAACACGAAAGGTGCTGTCAAAGAATTTCAGCTTTTGACCATGAAACCTTTTCTCTATGTGTACAATGTGAGCGATGTGAATGATAAATTGCCTGACATTTTGGAAAATAGGAGGCATGTGAAACTGGATATCAAGATTGAGGAGGAACTTATCGAAATGAGCCCGGAAGAAATTGAGGAGATGGGACTGACTTCCAATATCAACAAATTGGTGGTGGAGGCTTACGATCTTTTGGGACTTGAAACTTTCCTGACCACTGGAAAGATAGAAACTCGAGCTTGGACAATCAAAAAAGGTTCAACAGCGCCTGAGGCTGGCGCCGCAATACACACTGATTTCAAAGACAAATTCATTCGCGCCGACGTGATCATGTGGGACAAGCTTCTCGAAATCGGATCCTGGGGGAAAGCCAAAGAAATTGGAGCTGTGAAGACTGTTGGTCGAGATTATGTCATGCATGATGGAGAAGTTGTGGAATTTAAAGTGTAGACTTTGCTTACCGGCAGGGTTCCACATTTCTTTTGACCGCAAAAGAAACCTGGAGGAAAGAAAACTCGGACCTGATGAAGATACTGTGGCAAGTGCGGCGTTTTTCGCTAAAATTTACACTTCGCTCCTACGTCTGCTGACGGTCGCTACGTTTCAAAATTTTTTAACGCTCATCACTTGCGCTTCGCCTACGTACTTCATATGGTCCAGGTAGGATGCGGGATGCAAAATACAAAAGTTCAAAAACCGTTGACGTGTGTGAAGGCGGTTTTTTGTTTTGTATAAGTTTTTCTTGACAAAAGAGTGGTTTTTGATATAATGACGGCATAATCCGTCGTTTTTGTAATTAGTAAAAATTGCTTATAAAAAGGCAAAATTTTGCAAGATGTGATAAAAAATGACGGACAGGATTGATTATATTAACCATTAAGCATATATTTATATGTTGAGCAAGATGCAGAAGCAGGAAGTGATGACAGGTCTTTTACAATTGGGACTGAGCAACAACGAAGTTGCCGTATATTTGGCTATTTTGGAAAACGGTGATTCGACCATCCCATCTCTTTCATTGGTCACTGGTCTCAGTCGAGGAACCGTATATGACATTACAGAAAAACTGAAAGCCAAGGGGTTCGTGCATGAGATCAAAAAAGGCAAGCGGCGCGCATTGGTGGCGGAGAATCCGACCAATAAATTGTATTCACTGTTGGACTCCAAGCATGCCGATCTTCAGAAATCCAAGAATGTCGTGGAAAAGATTTTGCCAACGATTAATGTTCTTCATGGTGGCCGGGATTTCAAGCCTGAAATTCGGGTTTATGAAGGGGAAGAGGGTTTTCGCCAAGTTTGGGATGAAATTTTTTCTTATGAAGGAAGGAATTTCTTGAGTATCGCCCGAATTGAAACGTTTCAAAAATTCATGGGCGAGGATTTTTTGGCTGAAATTCAACAGCGAAAAGCAAAGCTTGCCTTTACTAGTCGTGCGATTAATGAAAACTCAGCTGTTGCGCAAACATTGAAAAGTGATGACAAAAAATACGCGCGAGAAACTCGGCTTGCACCATTGGGATTTCAATTTCCGTCTTCGGAAATAATCTTTGGCGACAAAATCGCAATGTTCTCAACGAGGGAGGAGAATATTATCGTCGTTATTGAGTCAAAGGATTTTGCACAGACGCATAGAGTTTATTTCGAAATGATGTGGGGAATGTTGGAAAAATAAAATCGCAAAGGAGAGACTATAATGAACAAAAAGCCAATTAACATGGAGATGGATCTCGTCGTTCTTGTGGAAAATATTCGGCAATTCCTTATAAAAATTCCAGAAACTGATTCAGCTACTTTGATGAAGAGTTTAGATAAAGAGGATCAGCATAAGTATAGACTCATCTCGCTAATTTTAGGGAAAACAATATGTAAGAAGGCAAGTGCTATTCTGCTAGAAAATTTCAAACATAACTGGAGAGAAAAATACCATGACTGTATACAGTCCATGGCGATGTTGCATCTGATTGGTGATATTTTAATCATTCCGCAATTGATTGCAATCCTAAAGGAATACGGCAAATTTACGTTTGATGAAGAAGATCGCACGTGTGGGGTTGCGCCACCTTACAATATATATGCAAATAAGGTTTTCTTTGAGGCTTGTGTTGCATATAGGATTATCGAATTCATATGCAGATTCAGTAATTCCGCGTTCGATTATCAGTTTGTTAAGAAGTATATATCTGAAGTCGGATTCAATGAAGATTTTGCTCCCCAGCGATTAGAAGGCGGTTGGTCTCTAAATGTTTTATTGAAAGATTTTGAAAGAAGACTCTTGGGCTATGAAGAATAGAAGTCAGCATCATCCACAGGAGATTGCACAGTCGTGCAGTCTCCTTTTTTTATTGCAAAAAGAAAAAAACCCGCGCAGTGCAATGACCGCGCGGGGTTTGTAATTTTGTAATAATAATCAGGGTCCAAACAACCCTTGAGTATATGGAGTTACGCTTACATATACAATAATTCTCATGCCTCCTCTGTTTATTTCAAGCCTGATGCTGTCATACGAAACATGTCGACCAAGATCCTTGCTGTAAAAGGACTCCATTATCTTTTTGTAGGCTTCTTTGCCTGCTTTTTTATGGCAAGAAACTCACTATGGCCACACTCTTTTCCGTGGGCCAGTCTGCAGAAAAGACGTTTCCATGCACTATCTGCACAGTTGGCGAAATCTAACGACATCTGCCAATCAAAGTTTATGGTGCCGAAGTTGCTGTAATGGTAGGGTCTAGGGCAGTTTACTTTTTCGCTTAACTTATCCAGTGCCTCCTTTGTTTCCTGGATAAACATCGTAAGGCGTTCTTTTACCTGAGATTCCATGGTAATCTCCCTTTTTTGTCGTTATATGCTGGCTGAATTGGTTAGAATAGCAAGACAACTTTTTCAGGTATTTCACAAAAAAACTGAATTGCTACATGAGCAGCTTCATATTTTGTACATCCATATGCCTTGCCATATAACCAGCACAAGATTATTAGGAGACTTGTGATCATTATTGTAAGTCCCGCTGCACCTATAATCTCAATCTTAAAACTCGCATCAACCCCTCTGCTTTGTTTTACCTGTGGGATATTGTAGACGCTGAAAATGATTGCCAATAAAACGTAGGGATTGCTTAGTATGAGACTTAACATGGGAAATCTCCTTTGTCGCCTTCGTGGCGGTTTGAGGTTAATGTCGTTATATTGAGACGATCGTAATTTTTAAAGGACACATCGTTAAGACTTATTTAATAAATCATCTTAACGCTTGATTATATACTAAAATATGATATAATCCATAGTGTCGACGATATGCGACAAATGAATTTTTGATTATGTAATTTAAATTCCTGGATTCCCGTTTTTACCACAAGGGCACTTCCTTTGGTCGCACGGGAATGACAAACAGGCGCACAAAATATGCTAGATACAATTTTTGAGAAATTTGGCTTAAAAAGGGAACATTCTGATGTTTATTTAGCTCTCCTGGAGAGCGGAATAATGCCGGCCGGCAAGCTGGCTAAGCATTTGAATATGCCGAGGTCGACAATTTATGGCTTATTGGAGGACTTGGCGCAGAGCGGTTTGGTGCTTCAAAACGAGAAAAATAATGTGAAACTTTGGCAAGCGGTTGATCCGGAAACGATCAAGACTATCATCAATGACAAGATAAATGGACTGGAAAACACCCGCAGCGGTTTTGAAACCATGCTGGAATCG
>CAZAJN010000057.1:0-6079 GCA_964485555.1 uncultured Bdellovibrionales bacterium | reverse complement strand
GGTTTTTGAAATTGCAACCATTGAAGGAGTTGTTCTTGCGCCTTCTTTGTTTTCCACGATTTCAGGTTTTCCACCCATCACGACCGCCATGGCGCTGTTAGTGGTTCCGAGATCGATTCCTAGAATTTTTCCCATATTCTTTTTGCTCCTACGAAATTACAAATCTATTACAAATTTACAAATGTACAAATAGTAATTCCGATAGGATTTTATAATTTATTAAATTATTTAATTTTTATTGTCATCCTGAATTTGTTTCAGGATCTAGAGTCTAAAAACAAATTCAGGATGACAATGTTTTATGCTTGTGTGTTTGAATGTTTTAATGATAATATGTTGATAGAGCTGGGCACATCGTTTGTCTGCTTCGCCCGAGCGGGATATTTAAACAATGCCCGCGAGGGCTTTTTTTATTCCACAACCACTCTGGCTGGTCTGATGATTTTTTCTCCCATCTTGTATCCATTCATCACAACCTTCTTGATCTTATTTTCAAATTTCTTCTCTCCGGAGCAATGCAAGCACTCCTTATCTTCAATTGCCTCATGCATGATAGGATCAAATGTGTCGCCAACTTTCACTGCAATTTCTTCGACTCCATTTTCCTTCAAAACATTTTCCAATTGTTTTTGAATGTGCATGATCCCCACAACCCAGCCGCCATCCTTTTGATCTTCTGGAATGTGCGCGGTGGACATTTGAAAATTATCCAGAACCGGGATTATTTGAAGCAGAATGCTTGAAGCTGCATATCTGACCAAATCTTTTTGAGAATCATTTTGCATTTTCTTATAGTTCTCAAAATCAGCCTGGCATCTTTTCCAACCGTCGAGATATTCGGCCGATTTCTTCTCACAAGCAAGAATCTCGCTTTCCTGCTCAACCACGATTTCCTCTTCAATATCTTTAACATCCTTGTTAGGGACGTCTATTTTTTTTGTAGAATCTTTTTTCATAATAAAAATTTATTATTATTATTTAATTTTAAATCCAAATTTCAAAATCTAAATTACAAATAAATGATTGAAATCCCAATGTCTAAAATTTTTGAGCTTCTGGTTTTATTTGGAATTTGTCATTTGGATTTTAGATTTTAATAATTTTATTCAAAATTTATAATATATTTATGAATAAAATTATTACAACCGATGTTCCCAATAGTTTCTTGACGTATTCGATCATGGATTTGTTTTTGGCATAGGCCATGCGTTTGGGACCAATTAACGCCAAAATACCTTTCTCTCCACTGCTGAGCCGATAAGGCGCAACGATCATCGAGCAATTCTCCGTTCCGCCTATCGGATTTTCTTTTCCGATGAAAATCTTGGTTTCCCCTTCTTTGACATCCTTGATGAGCTGTTCAAACTTTTCATCAATGTAGTCCAGAACTTCCACCAGCCGGCACATCTCATCCATTTCTTGAAACTCTGGCGCTTCCATGAGTTCCCTCATTCCGAAATCTGAATATTCGTCATTGTTGCCGCTGATTGCAAAATTTCCACTCACATGAGAAAGAAGCTTCGCTGTCGTCCTGGTCAATCTGGAATTTTGAGCTTTCAGTTTCAAGAATTCTCTTTGCATTTTCTGTTGCTCATCTTTGGAGAGCTCCTTTTCCTTCATCACCTCCTCCACAAAATATCGATATCCTTTGTCTGTCGGAATGCGTCCTGCGCTGATGTGGGGCTGATACAGATATCCATCCTCTTCCAGAATTGTCATGTCATTTCGAATAGTAGCCGGGCTGACAGCAAACTTATATTTTCCAACCAAAATCTGACTGCCAACTGGAATAGCGGTCTGCGTGTATTCTTCAATCACTGCTGACAATATTTTTTCTTGCCTGTCATTCATGAGCATGTAACATGTAGCATGAAACATGCAACAAAAGTGTGGACTCACGTTTCTGTTATATGTTATATGCTATATGATTTTTTTGTATTTCCATTATATTCTATTGATTAGCACTCTGTCAAGAGGAGTGCTAATTTCTTAAATATAAAAAAAGGGGTTCAGTAGCTTTCGCTGAACCCCTTGGTGATAATGTTGATGAGAATCCTAGTTCAAGGAAATCTCAAAATTGCACTGCCCAGGCTTTTCCCCTTTCTCGTTTTGACATACCGGGCAGATTTCTCCAGCCAGATGATCAGAAAGATCCATACGCTTGATCTCATCCCTGACAGAGCAGTACACACGATGCGTACCTTCAGTGATGAACTCGATGGGCTCTTTTTTTCTGGGAAGTTCGCGTGGTAATTGATGCGATGCACATTGAACATTTAAACACATGCAGTCTGCCTCCTTGTCGCCTAGTTTGTTAGCGAGTTATCATGTGGCAATCTTCGCAGCTTTCGACAGTGCAAAATTCCTTAAGACACCCGCGCGAAACAGCCATAACTGTTTTCAACACGGTAATATCTTTACTACCCTTTGATTCACATTTCTCCATGTAAACAATACCTCCAGATGATAAGATCAGCTCCGCTTTGCGGGCTGTTGAAAATTAGACGTCCTGCATGCGACATTGTCCAAGAAGCGAAGTTCTTACATGATTCGACACGCATATTTTCGGACATATTTTCGGATCAGTACAGTCTTCAATTCCATTGCCTCCACAGCAGGTCAAACAGATATTCTTGCAGATGTGCGGGCAACGTATCTCTCTTGCCTCTTCGATACTCTGAGCACCACGAACGCAATGGAATGTCCTATCCATAAATTCCTCCCCTCCTTTGTCCCCCAAGAGACCCTGATAGTAATCGATAGCAGAAAGTGCCTCTTTCATAAAAATACCTCTTATCCTTACAAATTTTCAAAAAGCTACAACTTATATATAAAAAATCAATTGTCTAATAATTCCTAAAAAGCTAATGCCTAATAAGCTAATAAGCTATTTCTTTGGTACCGGATCATACCCTCCGTCGTTCCAGGGATGACATCTGAAAAATCTTTTGGTTCCAATCCATCCGCCTTTCAGGATTCCAAACCGTTCAATGGCCTCATACATGTAATGACTACACGATGGATGAAATCGACAAACACGTCCCCTCCAAAACCAGGACGGAACTCCGTGGTCTAATGAAAAAACTTTTTGATAAACTTTAATGGACAGCAAAATAAACTTCCTCATATTCGATAATCTACATTGATTGTCACCTTTTGTCAATTTCACTGAAATGGGTTATAATTAAACTATAAATGTCATCTTTGATGCATTTGTATATTTGTAAATTTGTATAATATTTGTAATTTCGTTAGGTATATGAAAACAGTTGAATTCAAAAATATAACCTGGATTGATTTTTCGGATCCGAGCGCGGATGATGTCCTCTATCTGCAAGAAAATTTCGACATCCATCCAATTGCGATCGAAGAATTTGTCACCCCGACATACCGAGCCAAGGCCACGCAATACAACAATTGCATTTTTCTGACAATTCACGTCCCACTATACGACGCCAAAACAAGGACAACTTTCCCTGGAGAGTTGGACATCGTGGTGACCAAAGACCATTTGATCACAGGTCACAACAAGGAGATTGTGGAACTCAACACATTTTTTTCGCAATTGGAAGGAAGCGAAGGAAAGCGCAGAATCTACATGAGCAAGTCTCCCGCCCATCTCCTGTACAGCATCTTGGAGATGCTTCTTGATTCATGCTTTCCGCGCATCGACCATATTCATGAGAAACTTCTCAACATTGAGGAACAAGTTTTCAACGGCAAGGAAAAAGAAATGGTTTTTGAAATTTCCATCGTGAAACGTGACATCCTTAATTTCCGTCGAACCCTGAAACCGCAAAGGCATATCATTGAATCACTTAGACAGATGAAAACCGAGCTTATTCCTTCTGATCTTGCGCTATATTTTCAAGATCTTACCGGCACCAACATTCGCCTTTGGAACGCGCTGGAGAGCAACAAGGAAACCATCGAGTCACTAGAGGAAACCAACAACTCCCTTCTTTCAAACAAGTTGGAATTCACCATGAAGATTTTGACTGTTTTTTCCGCCATCATGATGCCAATGACAGTATATTCCAACATCCTTGCCATGAGCGCCGACATTCCTTTCGGAAAAAGTCCGCACGCCTTCGCAATCCATTCTTCAATAATGCTATTGATGTCCGCCTTCACAATAGTCTTCTTCAAAGCGAAAAAATGGCTGTAGCAGCGTTAGCTGCTAGCTGCTAGCTTTTAGCTTCTAGTGTCTAATATTATAACTGATTCATATAAAGATTTAATTGTTTGGCAAAAATCAATGTCTCTTGTTGAAGAGATTTATATCCTAACTAAACAGTTTCCTAAGGAGGAAATTTATGGCCTCACATCACAAATGAGAAGAGCAGCTGTTTCTATTCCGTCAAATATTGCAGAAGGGCGGCAAAGAGGATCCAGAAATGAAATGCGTCAATTCTTTCAAATTGCCTATGGGAGCGCTGGTGAATTAGAAACTCAACTTGAACTATCAAAAAGATTAAAGTTTTGCGACTTGAGTAAATATAATAATTCTGATATTCTTCTTTCTGAAACAATGAAAATGCTTAATAAAATGATAAAGACACTTTGCAGCTCTAGAAGCTAGAAGCTGAAAGCTAGAAGCTTATGTTTAAAATCTACAACACATTATCTAAATCCAAGGAGGAGTTCGTCTCACTGCATCCCGGCAAAGTTGGAATGTATTCCTGTGGGCCGACAGTGTATGGCTACATTCACATTGGAAACATTCGCGCATATCTTCTTTCTGACACCATAAGACGATATTTGGAATATATCGGCTATGAAGTGCGCCTGATCAAAAACATCACCGATGTGGGACATCTTACAGATGATGATATTGCCCAAGGAGATACGGGTGATGACAAAATCGCAAATGCAGCACTTAGAGAAAAAAAGACCCCGGAAGAAATCGCCAGATTCTACGAAGAAGATTTCAAGCAAGTCGAAAAAGAAATGAACATCATTTCTGCTCATTTTTTTCCTCGTGCCACAGCGCATGTTTCCCAAATGATCAAGATCATCGAAGGATTGATCGAAAAAGGATTCGCTTATGAGAAAAACGGCAATGTATTTTTTGATGTAACCAAATTTCCTGAGTACGGAAAACTTTCTGGCAACACTTTGGAAAATCTGAAGATCGGAGCGAGAATAGAAGAACACCCGGACAAGAAAAATGCTTGGGATTTCGCACTTTGGATCAGCGCTCCAAAAGAACATGCAATGAAATGGCAGTCACCTTGGTCAATCGGATACCCTGGTTGGCACATTGAATGCTCAGCCATGAGCACCGAATATTTGGGATCAACCATAGATATCCATACAGGAGGTGAAGACAACATCTTTCCTCATCATGAAGCAGAAATTGCTCAGACAGAATGCTTCACTGGAAAAAAATACGTCAAATATTGGGTGCACACTCGTCACTTGCTTATTGGAGGCAAAAAAATGAGCAAATCAAAAGGAAACCTCTACACACTTCCTGATATAAAAGAGAAAGGTTTTTCAGCCATGGATTTGAGACTGCTTCTTCTGTCTTCAAACTACCGATCGCAACTGGATTTTTCTTGGGAAGCTTTGACGCAAGCCAAGAAGAACATGCAAAGAATAAATGATTTCGTTTTGAATCTGGAAACGATTGCCGCACGAGGGGTTGAATTCAAGAATGATGGCATTGTCATTGAAAATTTCAAAACGAAATTCGAAGAAGCAATGGATGACGACCTCAACACACCGTTGGCGTTGAGTGTTCTCCATGAATTGATAAGCACCATAAATTTCGGAATCGCGAATGACGAATATGACAGCGAGGATGCAAAGAAGATTTTATCTTTATGGAAAAAAATGAATTCGGTTTTCGGCTTCACACTTCAGGGTCAGGCTGAAATTCCTCAAACAATAAAAGACCTGGTCAAAGAGAGAGAACAAGCTCGCCAAAATAAAGATTTTTCAAAATCAGACGAAATCAGAAAAATTATTGAGAGTCATGGATTTGTTGTGGAAGACTCAAAAGATGGACCGATAATAAAATTAGCTTCTAGCTTCTAGCTTTCAGGAAATACAAAAAAGAAAAGGGGGGGGGGGG
>CAZAJN010000056.1:0-8637 GCA_964485555.1 uncultured Bdellovibrionales bacterium | reverse complement strand
GTCTCTCGATACTAAGTATTGGTGGTTGGGGATGAGGGATTCGAACCCCCGCATGCATGGATCAAAACCATGTGCCTTACCGCTTGGCTAATCCCCAGTAATTCATGAATTATGAATTACGAATCAAGAATTAAGGATAAAAATCCAAAAATGCATGATTCATGATTCTTCCTTCATGATTCTTTTTCTATTGGACTATATTTCCTCCCATGATGCTGGCAGCGTCACTCAGGAGCGAGCTGGTTTCACTGGGAGCAGTTTCGATGCTGGCTGAGTTTGGCTGAACCAAACTTGAGGCAATAGTGATGCCTGCTTCATCAGCCGTGACAACTTTGATAAACAATCGCAACCCTAAAATTTTAGCAAAAAGTTCTTCCAATGTCAATTTGTTGCCATATTCATTCAATTTGTCCCTATGAAAAGCGAATTTGGTGGCAACTGTGATTATTCCCGCTTCCGCGCTGACTGGTTGGCAACTTTGAAGAACTGCGGACAAGCTATGGTTGACAGTCTTTGCCTGAGCCACGAATTGATTCCAATTCTTTTTTACATCATTAAGTGTGAAGCCACCGTCTGCGATTTCAGCTTCATTTTTGATGAGTTGAGGTTCGGCCACCTGTGGGGCTTGTGGGACTTCAGGGGTAATTGGCGCGAAGGGAGCCATTTCATCACTTTCGGGGATTGCTTTGGAAATAGGGGCATTTTCATGCGCTAGGGAGGGTTTTGGGGTCGGAATTTCAGTGATTGGAGCTGGATTGGAAACTGGGGCGTTATTGACATCTATGGCAATGGTTTGGATGATGTTTTGAACAGGCGCTGTCGAATGTGAAGCGGCTGGAATTTGCTTGGGCGCTGCCAATCGAACAGGCTGAGCGGGCTGAGACTGTGCTTGTGCGTGTGGGGCATTGGAATTCGCAACTATCATTTGTGGTCCCTGAACGGCTTTGATGATGGCCATTTCTAGTGGAAGCTGGGGGATGAAGGCAGATTTTATTTTCCCCTGAATCTCGCTGAAGCATTGGATGATGAAAAGAAATTCCTTAGGGCTGTGACCCTTGGCCTGATCGATCACTGTTTGCGCTTGCTCTT
Organism: uncultured Bdellovibrionales bacterium; assembly: GCA_964485555.1. GTDB lineage: Bacteria > Patescibacteriota > Minisyncoccia > Moranbacterales > GWC2-37-73 > GWC2-37-8. The sequence goes on along the minus strand of CAZAJN010000056.1, from coordinate 7,548 downwards.
TGGTCAATTCAAATGAGAAAATTTTAGCTAATTTATCATCCACACTGACCAGCATGACTTGGCGCAGATAGTTGAGGAATGATTTGTTGAAAACATCCAGGTCATATCCGTCTTGTGAAAGTTCATTGACCAGAGTGATGGCGCCCGTAGCATTATTGCTAAGCAAATATGCGATCATGGCTTCCAATGATTGTCGCTGGGTTGTTCCAAGAATTTCTTCAACTTCTTTGGCAGTTATTTTCTTGTCTTCGAGGGCCATGACTTGACCGAGCAGTGATTCGGCATCTCGCATGCCTCCTTCGGCTGAGATGGCGATCATTTCCAGGGCATTTTTGTCTATTTCAACTTTTTCATTTTTTGCAATGACGGAAAGTTTTTCAATGATATGATCCAAGGAAAGACGGGTAAAATCGTAGCGCTGGCAACGCGAGATTATGGTTTCTGGAACTTTGTGAATTTCAGTTGTTGCCAAGATGAAAATAACGTGAGCAGGCGGCTCCTCCAATGTTTTCAAAAGAGCGTTGAAGGCTCCAGTTGAGAGCATGTGGACTTCATCAATGATGTATATTTTGAATTTTGCCTGAGATGGTGGAAATTTGACGTTTTCGCGAAGCTCGCGGATGTTGTCCACTCCAGTGTTTGAAGCCGCATCAATCTCAAAAATGTCCAATGACCTTCCCTCACTAATGTTTTTGCAGACATCGCATTCAAGGCAGGGTTTTGCTCCGTCAGGATTCTGACAATTTACAGATCTGGCAAAAATTCGAGCCATGGTTGTTTTTCCGGTTCCTCTTGGCCCAGTGAAAAGATAGGCATGACCAACCCGACCATGGATGATGGCATTGGAAAGAGTTTGCACGATATGTGTTTGTCCGATGACGTCTGCAAAAGTTACCGGGCGATATTTTCGATATAAGGATAATGACATAATTTCATGAAGCATGAATCATGTAGTATGAATCATGGGTAACAGCTTAGTTCTTATTATTAATGATTGTAGCATTTTAAAAGTGAAATTAAAACTCCCCAAGAAGGGGAGAATGTGTTGTAATTGTGAAATTTTATTTTAAATCCTTGATTCTTGATTCATGATGCGTAATTCGTAATGCTATTTCTTGAAAACCCAAAGTTTGTAGCCGACAAAATTCCATCCAAGACCGACTGCAGTTCCGCACAGCGCCCCTAGATTTCCCCAAAGTTGCGGGGTCAGCAGTGGAAGATTGAGCATGTTGTTGATCGGAGTTTGGAAATAGTTGACCACAATGGTGGCCGTGGTGACATTGATGATCATGCCAACGAAGCTTACTGCGAAAAATTGTGACATTTTTTTGCCCTCACTTTCTTTGGATTTGTCCTGGAAGGTCCAATGTTTGTTGATGAAATAGCTGAACGTCACTGCAGCCAAGAAGGAGATTGCTTTTTGCGCTGAATATCCTGCTCCGACAGCTATTCCGCTTATGACTATCAGAATGTTCAGAATGATCAGGTCCACTCCGGTATTCATGATTCCAACTAGAAAAAATTTAGCGAATTGCTCGACGATTGTTTTCAGTTTTGATATTGGTTGCTCTAGGACTTGTTCCTGACTCATATTTTTTTTTAAGTTAATTCTAAAGTTGCTGTTTTTTTATTTCTCTTTCCAATTCTTCAATGTCAGAAGTCCATTCATCTTCGAAATCGTCTTTGACAAGCGGTGATGATGATTGTGGAGAGGTGAATTCTGTTTCCTCAAAGTCGTCTTTCAGGAAATTGAATTTCCCGTCAGCAGGGAGTTTGCTATTGGAAGTGTAGGGAGTTGATGATGTCGTCACGCTGGCTTTCTTGGGTGCGGCCATCGTGGTGGTGGCTGGGGTGGAAAATGACATGGCAACTTCATGTCCTTTGGAAATGACATTTTCTATGGCTGCCCAGGTGGCATCAACGTCGCGAGGAGTCATGATGACAACTTCGTCGCCCGGCTCCGCTTTGAAATAGGTGATTGAGGCCAAAAGGACCTTGTATGGTTTTCCTTCAGAGAATATCACATAATTTCCTTTTTCATCTTGGCTGACGATACCGATGACACTTTTGCGATTTGCGGGTCCGATTTGTTTATACACGAAAGATCCATCGAAGGTGATGGTCAGTTTCAGCATGTCACCTTCGACAAGTTTTGACTTTGAGGCGTAGTTGGCTGGCACGGGATATTGTTTTCCGTCAGTTCCGATCATGATTTGTCCATCGAATGTTCCTTCAATGACATTGCCCTCGGCATCCTCATCAATCTTTCTTTTCCGCCCGGTTTTTTTCTTGCCTTCCAGTTGGAGAAGCATAGCCTTGGCACTCTGCATGGTCTTTTCGGCATTGAGCATCATTTGTCGGAGCATTTCAATCTTGTGAGCTTTTTCATTTTCACTAAGTTCTCCTTCTGTATGTTGATTGTATGTCATTTTTGTTTTTGACAAGAAGAACTCAAGAAATATGATTTTTTTCTTAAGCACCACCCGTTTTTTGTATTTTTGTTTTTCTAAATAAATTATACGATATATTTCAAAAAGCAACAAGAGAAGTTTGAAAATTTTCAATTGTTGTTACGGTTGGATGCTTTTCGAATAATTCGCATGGCATTGTCGTACTATTGGATGTAGCTAATTTATATCTTATGAAAGATTATTCAAAAAGCGGACTGTTTGGGAGCAGGGTGGGTGCAAAACGTGGTTTGCCGGCATATAGAACGCCTTCTGCCTTCCAGGCGAAGGTTTTTGCAGTAGTCAAAAATATTCCGAGAGGAAAAACATTGAGTTATAAGGAGGTTGCGCGCATGATTGGCAAGCCTGGCGCCTATCGGGCAGTGGGCAATGCTCTCAACAAAAATTGCAATCCAGAGGTGCCATGCCATCGCGTGGTGCGGACGGACGGATCCGTCGGGGGATTCAACAGAGGTTCACTGGAAAAGGAAAGAATTCTTAAAGATGAGGGCGCAATTTGATATATGGAAAAATTAGAAAAAATCAATCTGCAGATCAGAAGATGTGTCGCGATATCAAGCTTGCTGTTTTTGGTGTTCATTTTTTGGGGATATCGGTTGGCGATTAAAAATCCTCAGGATGTTTCCTTGGTGTTGGAACAGACGCTTGCACAATTCGCGTCCATTAAAAATCTCAGCGCCTTCATGATTTTTCTGTTAATTTTTCTGAACAATGCGATTAAGGCATTTTTTGTGACAATCCTCGGAACACTTTTTGGGATTGTTCCTTTGATTTTTATTTTTCTTAATGGGGAGCTGATAGGATTTGTTTTCGGTATTTCTCAAGTTGAAGGTCTGGGTGTGATGCGGGTTTTGATTGGGATTGCGCCTCACGGGGTTTTAGAAATTCCAGCCATAATGCTTTCAGCCGGCTATGGCTTATGGTTGGGGTATCGTTTTCTTCTTTTTGTCTTGCACAGGGATGAATTTAGAAAATATTTTTTTCTGGCACTGGGAAAGTATTTCACCTTGATCTTGCCACTTTTGTTTTTGGCGGCATTGATAGAAGCATTCATAACCCCATATTTTTTGGGCGCCAGATAGGACCTGACATTTTTTGTGATATAATGACTGAGTAATATGTAATTTGGACGAAGTTGGCTTATGGAAATTTTATTGAATAATCCTTGGATAATTATTTTGATTTTGATTTGGACTCTCCCGTGGAAGGGTGCGGCACTTTGGAAGGCTGCCAGAAATGGACAAATCGGTTGGTTTTTGACGCTTATCGTCTTCAATACTTTGGCAGTTTTGGACATCATCTACATCTTCTTTTTCAGTAATCCCGCAATCAAGGAGTCTAACTCGAATCAAGATGAGGTCAGGCAAGCAAGAATGCAGCGTTATCGTGAGCAGCAAGCAAAAAAGCGTGCACTTGAAAAGCAAGTTGAGCAGCAACATGATTTGTCGGTCAGGCAATCAGAAAGCCTTGTTGCAACCAAGAGGCGACCAAATGTAATCTAAGCATCTTATGACAATTGAAATTGAAAAAAAATCATTCAGTGGGATTGAGGGGACTCAGGAAACAATTGCCTCTATTTTGCTGGCTGGCGGTGTGGGAGTTTTTCCAACGGATACATTGTATGGCTTGGTGGGAAGCGCTCTTCATCCGAGCGCTATTGAAAGGATATATCAGATACGAAAAAGAGAATTGACCAAGCCTCTGATTGTCTTGATTTCTTCGATTGATGATCTGAAATTTTTCGGAGCAGTTTTGAATTCCGAGCAGGAAAAAAAATTGAAAAAAATTTGGCCAGGGAAGGTCAGTTTGGTTTTGCCGTGTGAAAATAAAAAAATACATTATCTTCTTCGGGGTGGAAAGACCTTAGCTTTCCGTTTGCCTGCAGAAAAAAATATCCTAAATCTGATCAAGAAGGTTGGCCCATTGGTCGCTCCAAGCGCAAATTTGGCTGGGGAAGCCCCGGCAGAAACTTTTCTTCAGGCAAAAAAATATTTCAATGAAGAAATTGATTTCTATGTTGATTTCGGAAGGATTTCTTCCGAACCTTCGACATTGATAGCTCTTGATGAAAAAGGAGAAGTCGAGTTGCTAAGAAAAGGCGCAGTTGATATCTCCAAATTGTGAATTTACAGTAACGAAAATGTTCGTTATTAGAAAAAGACGTTCCCGACAGAAGATTGCACTCATCTTGATAAAAATTGTTTGAAATTAAATAATAGTAAAGATTGTATTAGGTTGCGAGTGGGTTTGTTGAAAGGTCGACCCCCGGATGTCTTTGTTGAATCTTTATTAAAAAATAACAAAATCATATGAAAGGAACACACGGTTTCCACATGCTGACATTCACATTGTTGGTTGTGGGTGGACTCAATTGGCTTTTGCAGGGTATTTTCAACTGGGAAATAGGAGCAATTTTTGGAGGACAAGAAGCCTTTGTTTCCAGAATCATCTATGTCTTGGTCGGACTCTCAGCCATCTATGAGATTGCGATTCACAAGTCAGCTTGCAGATATTGCAGTGAGGAAATGAAGTAAGCAGCTGCTTGCCAATACGAAATTTGTCCTCAAAGCAGTCATCATGTGGCTGCTTTTTGTGTGATGATTATCAAGCTGGATGGCAGTTTATTTTTTATACTGTATAATGAATTAAAAATGGATCGTTCGCAATACATAGCATGGTTCCAATCGTTAAGCAGTGGAGGTAGTGGCGTTTTTTTGCAAGTTTATCTATGAACATTTTCGATAATCAAATTTTTTCAGTAGCCGGCGCTCTCTTGCTGATAATCAATCTGAGCGCTTTTGTTGTGATGTATCTCGATAAGTCGCGTGCAAGAGAATCCGGAGCAGAAAGGATTCCTGAAGGACTTATGTTTTTTTCAGCGGCCGCTTTTGGTGGTGTTGGCGTGCTCGGCGGGATGATTGTCTTTCGGCACAAGACGGCAAAATGGTATTTTTATTTCGGCATTCCTTTGCTGATTTTGCAGAACATGGCCACGTTGTTTCTCGCTTATGGTTTCCTTTTTAATTAATTTCATAACAGCTGGATGTTGATGTCCGTGCTTGAGTAGGTTATATTTTAACTGTAAAAAGCCTTCAGAATGATCAAGCGAAAAATTGCCCGCCTCGCTTCGACCTGCTTCGACTCAATGAGACATTTTGTCAAATCGAGGCGAGCGAGCAAACGTCTTTGCGAGTCGAGGCGGGAAACCCACCTGATTTATCAGGGAAAAAATTTACTTTTTTTCCTTACTTTTTTCAAGGGACCCGCCTGCAACGCTTCTGCGTAGTAGTGCGGGCAGGTTCACACGCTTACGATCTGCATTGAGGGCTTTTTGCATTCATGAGTCTTTACTAAGCCTATTGATGTTGCTATAGTTGAATTGCCATAAATAAGTGCTCATCTGCCATGAAAACAATTTCAATCATTGTGCCTGCTTTTAATGAGGGAAAAAATATTCCGCTTCTATACGCGGAGCTGTTAAAGGTTTTTGAAGTCTGCAAAGATTATTCTTTTGAAATTCTTTTTGTTAACGATGGAAGCTGGGATGAGACCCGGGCTGAAATGGAAAAAATATCCCAAAAAGACCAAAGAGTCAGCTATATTGATTTTTCAAGAAATTTCGGCAAAGAAATTGCAACGACAGCTGGCATCAACAAATGCCAAGGTGACGCTTGCATGATGATTGATGCAGATTTGCAACACCCGATAAGCTTGATACCGGAATTTATCAAAAAATGGGAGCATGGTTTTGAAGTGGTGGTTGGAATTCGCAATGAAAATAAAAGTTCCAGTTGGCTTAAAAAAACCGGTTCGGCAGTTTTCTATAAAACAATAAACAAAATTGCGGAAATAGAAGTGGTGCCTAATGCTACTGATTTCCGCTTGATAGACAGAGTTGTCATTGATGAATTCAATCGCTTCACTGAAACTAAGCGCATGACGAGATCATTGATCGATTGGCTTGGTTTCAAGCGCGACTACATCCATTTTGATGCCAACGAAAGAATTCATGGTCAAGCCAGCTACACTTTTTGGAAGCTTTTTGCGCTAGCATTGAATAGCTTCATTTCTCTGAGTCTTTTGCCGCTCAAGCTTGCTGGATATTTGGGACTTTCAATCACGCTTTTTTCCGGCATGGCAGGCTTATATATCTTGCTTGGTAAATATTTTTTCCGATGGCGTTTCGCTTCGACTTTTTCGGATGCTGAAAATCTGGCAATCCTGATCGTATTTTTGGTCGGTATAATACTGATCTCTATTGGACTGATGGCACTCTATATTGCCAATATCCACGGGGAAGTGATCAATCGCCCGATGTATGTTATTCGCAAAAAGAAGCTCTGAAATTTTATTGACAAGAGATGACCTTGGAATATCATTTTAGTGGCTATTGATATTTTTTGTGGTATAATATTACAAAACATTAAAGACATAAAAAAATGAGAAATAATTTGCCCAGTCAGTTTACGATCGGAATAATTATCTTGGTAGCCATCACATTTGGAGGAATTTTCCATCTTTCAGGGGAAAGACAGCAGTTGGCTCAAAATTATCAAAAGCAAAAAAACCAAAACAGTGGCAGTCATTTGCGCACAAAAATAAATGTCACTAAAGTAGAGGAAAGAAAAGAGGAGGAGAAAGGCGAGATTTGCAATCCTCGTTATTTCGAAGGTGAATCAGAGATAAATGCTTGGATGGCAAATGACATGGAGAATGGAAAAATGAGCGTGAGGGTGAAAAGAAATGATATTGAAAAAATGCCCACCACCAAAATGGAATTGATGGACGAGAATTTCGTTGTTATTATCGTGGATCCTACTGAAGAAATGAAAAATAACCTTCAAAATTCAAGTGAGAACAATCCTGTGGCATTGAAGATAAGGGGGTTTGCGCGGTCATGTCAAAAAGCGCCTTATGTCAGCATAGAAGATGCTTCCAAGGTTTTCAAAAAAGGATGAAAAAAATGTCAGAATATGACATTGATAGCGTTTCACTTTTGTGGACCTGTGAATGTCAGTTTGGAGCTTAACCAAAAGGAGAATGACCATTTTATCTTTGCATGCTAAGATAGATGACTAAT
>CAZAJN010000055.1:0-13201 GCA_964485555.1 uncultured Bdellovibrionales bacterium | reverse complement strand
TATGTTAGATCCAATAGCAGACATGCTTACAAGAATTCGAAATGCGCAGATGGTAAAACACAAGGAAGTGTCAGTGCCTTTTTCGAAATTGAAACTGTCTATTGCTCAAATTTTGCAGCAGCGAAATTTTATTGAGTCAGTAAAAAAAGTTGAAGACGGAACTTTTCCTGTGCTTAAGATTGTTTTGAAATACGATGTTGTTTCAAATACTGAAAAGAATCCTGCTATTCGAGAAATCAAGCGAGTAAGCCGTCAAGGTCAGCGTATTTATGTGAAGAAGACTGACATCAAACGCGTCAAAAATGGTTATGGTATCTCAATTGTCTCAACCTCAAAGGGTATGATGACTGGTGATAAGGCTCAGAAAATGGGACTTGGAGGAGAAATAATTTGTGAAGTTTGGTAAAAAATAATTGTAGTCCATAAAGCTTAAAGTCCGTAAAGTCCATGAAGAATTGGCTTGATAGACTTGAAGAACTTGAAAGACTTTTGACTAAAATATTATGAGTAGAATCGGAAAAAAACCAGTTGCAATTCCACAAGGAGTTACTGTCACTGCAGAAAAAAATGTAGTCACTGTTAAGGGACCAAAAGGAACTCTAACTTTCGAGCATCATTTGGATGTTTCAATCAAGTTTTCTGAAAATGAGTTTACTGTTGAAAAAGAAAGCAAGGCAAAGCATGTTCCAGCAATCTGGGGAACAACAGCTCGTGTGATTGAAAACATGATTGAAGGAGTTGTGAACGGGTTCAAGAAACAATTGGAGCTTAATGGTGTTGGTTTCCGTATGAATATCGCTGGAAAAACCATAACTTTAGCACTCGGTTTCTCTCATCCTGTAATAGTTGAAGTTCCTGCAAATCTGGATGTTACGATTGAAGGTAACACTATGACAGTATCAGGAATTGACAAGCACGCTGTGGGTCAATTTTCTGCTAACATACGAGCACTTAAGCCTGTTGAACCATACAAGGGCAAAGGGTTCAAATATGTTGGAGAACATGTTCGTCGCAAAGAAGGTAAGAAATCAAGCAAGTAAGAAATAATGCTAATCCACTAATTAATACTAATCAACGAATCGCGAATACATTCAAAATAAGTTCCCATTAGCAATTAGCAGATTGGCATTTATTCGCATCATTAGCATATAATCAATATGAACAAATCAAGTAACAATAGTGGTAGAATTCAGCGAAAGCGCCGAGTTCGAGCAAAAATTTCCGGCTCTGCTGAGCGTCCACGTTTGGCTGTGTATAAAAGTCTGAAAAGCATTTATGCTCAAGTTATTGATGATGTAGCAGGAAAGACTTTGGCAAGTGCCAAGCTTTCTGAGCTCAAGAAGGGTGAGAACACAATTGAAGGAGCTAAGGAGGTTGGAAAGTTGATTGCAAAAAAATGCATCGCTTTGCAAATCTCAACAGTTACTTATGACCGAGCTGGTTACCGATATCATGGAAAAGTGAAGGCTTTGGCTGAAGGAGCTCGCGAAGGTGGACTAATGTTTTAAACTAAAGTTTTAAAAATTTTCAATTTTCAATTTTCAATTTTCAAACATTTCGAAATTAATTTATTAGAAATTGTTAAAAATCAGAAATTAGAAATTAGGAATTTAATTATAGAATATGAATAAGAGACCAGGAAAAAAAGGAGCACGCAGAGAGAAACCTGAATTCGAACAGAAACTTTTAGATTTGGCTCGCGTTACCCGTGTAGTAAAAGGTGGACGAAGATTTCGTTTCCGAGCAACATTGGTTATTGGTGACCGCAAGGGAAAAGTTGGCGTTGGTGTTGCTAAAGGATCTGACGTTTCAGATGCTATCCAAAAAGCTTACAATGATGCAAAGAAATGCATGATCCACGTTAAACTTTCTGGAAATACTATTCCTCATGATATTAGCATGAAACTTGGAAGCGCTAAGGTTCTTTTGAAACCAGCTTCTGAAGGACGCGGAGTTATTGCTGGAGGTGCTGTCCGAGCCGTGGTTGATTTGGCTGGAATTCGTGATATTGTTTCAAAATCTTTGGGAACTTCAAACAAACTTAATGTTGCGAGAGTAACAATCGAGGCTTTGAAGGCACTTAAAGCGCCACGCATCAAAGCGTTCAAGGAAATTAATGAAGTTAAAGAAGTAAAATAATAATGGTTTATAAGGTCATAAAGTTTACAAGGTCATAAAGTAAAATGCATTGACTTGACGGACTTGAAGGACTTGAAGGACTTTAGACTAACTTATATGCAAATTCATCAACTTACAGTTAAAAAACGCAAAGTGAAAAAGACCGTTGGTCGCGGAGGAAAACGCGGAACTTATTCCGGACGCGGAAACAAAGGTCAGAAAGCTCGCTCTGGAGCATCTATTGATCCATTGTTCGAAGGAGGACGATCTTCTTTGGTTGAACGCTTGAAGAAAGTTCGAGGATTCAAATCTTTGAACGCTAAGAAAACCGTCGTCAAGCTTGAAGCTTTGGAAAAAACCTTCAAAGACGGAGATATTATTTCAATGGAAACATTGCTAAGTTCTAAACTTATCGACAAGGCTGATGCGAAAGATGGAGTAAAAATCTTGACCACTGGAGCTATCACTAAAAAACTTACAATTTCCGCTGAAATTCTGCTTTCAGGAACTGCTAAAGATGCTATAATCAAAGCAGGTGGAACTATTCTAGAATAGCTACTAGCTTATAGCTGCTAGCTTCTAGTGAAAAGCTTACGGTAAGAAATAATTTCTTTTTTATTTAAAGCTTAAAGTCAAAAGCTTAGAGCCAGTGGCTAGAAGCTGAAAGCTAGAAGCTGAAAGCTATCTTAATGCTCGAAAAAATAACACAAATATTCAAGGTCACTGAACTTCGCAACAAGATCCTCTTCATTCTGGGGATTCTTGTTGTTTTTAGGATTGCTGCCAATGTTCCACTTCCAGGCGTGGACATGGAACAATTGAGGCGTCTTTTTGAAGGAAATCAATTCTTGGGAATGCTGAATGTTTTTTCAGGAGGAGGACTCACAAACATTTCAATCGTCATGCTTGGTGTCGGTCCTTACATTACTGCATCAATCATCATGCAACTTTTGACCATGATTGTTCCTCGAGTCGAACAGATCTATAAGGAAGAAGGGGAGACCGGACGTCAGAAATTCAATATGTGGACACGCTGGCTCACTGTGCCTCTAGCTGCATTGCAAACCTTTTCTATGATCGCCCTGCTTCGTTCGCAAGGGGTTTTGCAGGTTACTTCGGCTTTCGACATCTCCATGATTGTGGTGATTGCGACAGCCGGAACAGTTTTCTTGATGTGGCTCGGAGAGCTGATAACGGAAAAGGGGATTGGGAATGGTGTCTCATTGATCATCTTTGCTGGAATCGTCAGCGGACTTCCATCTGGAATTTCAAAATTGTTTCTAACTTTCGATTCGACTCAGGTTTTTGTCTATATCGGATTATTGGCAGTGACTTTTGCGACTATTGCCGGAGTTGTCATGGTAACTGAAGGACAAAGGAACATTCCGGTTTCCTATGCCAAGCGCATTCGCGGAGACAAGACCTATGGTGGTTCATCCTCGCATCTTCCGCTTCGTGTGAATCAGGCTGGCGTTATTCCGATCATCTTTGCCATGTCTATCATGCTTTTTCCTGGAATGATCGCATCATTTTTGATGAAAGCTGGCAATCAAACAGTTGCCGACTTGGCAACTTCTGTGAATAATCTTTTTCAAAATCAGGTTTTCTATAGCAGTCTTTATTTTATTTTGATTGTGTTGTTCACATATTTCTATACAGCTGTGGTTTTTGATCCAGTCAAGATTTCTGAAAATCTGCAAAAACAAGGAGGTTATATTCCGGGAATCAGACCAGGGAAAACCACTGCGGATTATTTGTACAAAATCATGAACAGGATCACTTTGACCGGCGCTTTATTTTTGGGTCTTATTGCAGTCCTGCCTTTCATAGTTCAGGGTCTTACTAATATACAATCTTTGCAAGTAGGAGGAACCAGTATTCTTATCGTTGTTTCTGTTGTCATTGAAACAATCAAGCAGATTGAAAGTCAGCTCGTAATGCGAGACTACGAAGGATTCTAATTAACAGCTTTATAGCTTCTCAGGCATTAGCTTCTTAGGATAGTTTCTTTATCCGTGGATAAGCTAAAAAGCTAAAAAGCTAAAAAGCTAGAGCCTAAAAAGCTAACTAATGAATATTATCATATTTGGTCCACAAGGAAGCGGAAAAGGAACACAAGCTGATCTGCTCTCAACAAAGTACGATCTTCAGCATATCGAAACCGGACAAATTTTCAGGGAGATCGGACGGGAACAAACTGAGCTTGGAAAGAAAATCAAGGAATTGAATGATCAAAAAGAAATGATTCCTGATGATATCACGGCTCAAGTTCTGGAAACATATTTGGAGAAAGTTCCGTCTCAAATGGGCGTAATACTCGATAGTGCTCCTCGCACCATGGGTCAGATCGAGCCGGTTGAAAAAATGCTCTCTAAAATTGATAGGGAGATTGATAGGGCTATTTATATAGCTCTTCCATATGAAGAATCGGTTGCCAGAATAACCAAACGGTATGCCTGCACGGTTTGCTATAGGCATTTTGTTTTGGGGAAGGATATTGTTTCGTCTAATGACCCATGCCCGACTTGCCATGGTCCAATCATGCAGAGAAGTGATGATACTCCAGATGGCGTTGCAAAAAGGCTCAAGACTTTTTACGAGATAACTGTTCCTGTGATTGAGGAATATCGTAAAAAAGGAGTTTTGATTGAGGTTGATGGAAATCAGAGCAAGGAAAAAGTGTTCGAAGATATAATCCAGGCATTAGGTGATTAGCTTCCTAGCTTTTTAGAGAAAATCTAGAAGCTAAAAAGTTAATTCGCCGGCTGGCAAACTAAAAAGCTTATGAGTATTCATATTAAATCAGAAAAAGAATTGGGAATCATGCGCCGAGCTGGAAAATCTTTGGCGGCTGTTATGCGTGAACTTGAGAAAAATGTAGCCCCTGGAATCAGCACCTTGCAAATTGACAAGCTCGCAGAGGAGCTTGTTTTATCACACGGGGCGCTGCCAGCCTTCAAAGGTTATGGTGAAAAGAGAAATCCTTTTCCTGCCACAATATGCGCATCCTTGAATGACGAAGTGGTGCATGGCATCCCAAGTGACGAAGTAATTTTGAAGGATGGTGATATTTTCAAAATCGATATCGGACTTAAGTTGGATGGATTTTTTGCTGACATGGCCCGCACATTTCCGATTGGAGAAATAAGTCAGGAGGCTCAAAAACTTATTGAAGTCACTGAGAAAACTTTCTGGAATGGTGTGAAAAATTTGAAAGACGGCGCGAATCTCAGCGAATATTCCAAGACTGTTCAAAAGGTTGCTGAGGATGCAGGTTTTTCAGTGGTGAAGAATTTGGTGGGGCATGGCATTGGAAAGAATCTTCATGAGAGTCCCCAAGTTCCGAATTATTTTGAAAAAGGATATCGAGACATTTCTTTGAAAGCCGGCATGACTTTGGCGCTTGAACCGATGATCAATGTTGGAACTCATGAAACCGTGATAGGACCGGACGGATGGGTTTTTTTGACGGCTGATCGCAAACTTTCAGCACACTATGAAAATACTATTTTGATCACGAAAGATGGAATTGAAGTTTTGACAAAATAATTTTGCTACCGCAAGGGTTCCACTTTCTTTTTCCGCAAAAGAAGGTGGAGAAAGAAAACTCCCGCACAGAGAAATGTGTGCGACAAACTGCTAGCTCGTTTCACTAAAATTTACGTTGCGCGTCTGCGTCTGCTGACGGGCGCTCACTTCAAAATTTTTTTAACGCTCTACTCACTGCAGATTTGTATCGGCACATTTCTAGTGCGAATTGAATACGGAATGTGAAAGGCAAGCAATTTTAAAATAAAAAATTCCCCGGGTCAGCGACATGCGCCAACGCGGGGAGGTGGGTAGATTGTAGTGGTTAAGTACCAAGACAATTCCACAGATTTTCAATTTCCCAGCAAGCGTCGAGAAACTTTCTTGCAACGCTATCGTGAATTTCCGGGAATGTGGTTCTTAAAGTTTCTTTTGCTGCAAGGAACAGCAAGAGAGGTGCAACACCAGCGAGTAAACATTGCAGAAATAACTGGAAAGACATAACGCCTCCTGATTCAATGCCGCATGTATTTTACTGCTTCAATCAATAATAGCATAAATTTATGTCAATGTCAATGGGTATGTCAAATAACGCTCAAACAAGCCACATTTTGGGGGTAGATTTTGGATTGTCCAAAATAGGACTGGCAATTGCTGATGAGGAGACGAGAATGGCTTTCACCTTGGATGTGTTGGCAAATGACAAGAATTTCTTCAATAAATTGCAAGATATCGTGATTGATAAAAATATAAAAGTTGTAATTATTGGAATGACAAAGCATGAGAAGGATCCTGAAAGTGCGAAGATGAAGGATCGATTTTCCACCGAGTTAAAAAATAAGCTGGGGCTCGAGATTTTTTTTCAAGAAGAAATGTTTTCAACCAAATTGGCACAGGAAAACATCAAAATGCATGGCGGAAAAAATATTTCCAAAACTGACGACCAAGAAGCTGCTAGAATAATTTTGCAGGAGTGGTTGGACAATAATCGCATGTGATTTCAGCGCGACTCGAATTTGATTTTTTTTGTTTTTGTCGGACGTGTTATACTGGGATTAATGGGAATTGATAAACTATAATGTCAAATATCATGGAGAAAGGGCTTTATCTGTCAGTAATCATACCAGCGTATAGGGAGAATGAGTTGATCGGAAATAATTTGCTGGATATTGATAAGTTCTTAAGCGGTAAGGATTTTTCCTATGAGATTATCGTGATTACGGATGGCTCACCTGATAATACGGCTGAGATTGCCAGAAATTATATGGCCCAAGTGAAGAATATGCGGGTCATTGAAAATTCTGAAAATCACGGGAAGGGATATGTCGTTCGTCAGGGCTTTCTTGATGCTGGTGGAAAATATGTCATGTTCCTGGATGCTGACGGTTCAACCTCGATAACACATCTTGAAAAATTTCTGCCGGAATTTGAAAAGGGTTATGATGTCGTTATTGGATCTCGCAATGTCGAAGGCGCTTTCATTCAGGTCAGGCAGTCTCGCTATCGTCAGTTCATGGGAGAGGTGGCGAACTGGTCGATAAGGATTGTTTTGGGACTTTGGAAATTTCCCGACACTCAATGCGGATTCAAGGTGCTGACAAAAGAGGCTGCCGACAAAATAGCTAGAAGCGCAGTGGTGGATCGGTTTGGATTTGACTTTGAATTGATCGCGCTCTCCGTCTTGTTCGGATATAAGATTAAACAGATGCCTGTGCGCTGGCTCAATGAGGATGACTCCGCAGTGACGCTTTTAGGTCCAAACGGATTTCTTAGGGCTTTTCTAGATTTGTTGAAAGTAAAATTTCACCTAGTGACAGGAAAATATAAATAACGGCAACGCTCTTGCCGAAAATTTGACAAAAGTGTTGAAAATATTGGCACTGTGTAGTATAATTAATTCAAGATGAATGCATTGAATTTTTAATAATTTATCATAATGCTGATGAGCGAGCAAATTTTATTGTCAATTGTTATGCCTGCATATAATGAGGCAAGTCGAAAGGGAAGAGGTATAAGAGAAAATATGCAAGAAATCGGGGATTATTTCAAGGAAAAAAAAATCGCATACGAGGTTATTGTTGTGAATGATGGTTCTAAGGACAATACTACTGAGGTGGTTGAGGGTTTGCGTTCGTGTGTTGATAATCTGACCATTATAGACAGAAAAGAAAATAAGGGTAAATTGTTTTCTGTTCAGGAGGGCTTGCTTAAGGCTAACGGAAAATTCAGACTGTTTACCGATGCTGACGGCGCTACTGCCATTAACAGTCTCGATAAATTTTGGGAGCATATTGAAAGGAATGAAGATGTGATCATTGGATCGCGCGATGTTGAAGAAGCTAAGATTGAAAAACATCAGCCAAAAATCAAAGAAATGTTGGGTGACATGGGAAATATCTTAATTCAATACACTTTGGATCTGAGAGGCATCAAGGACACGCAATGCGGATTCAAAGTTCTTTCAAGCGAGGTTGTTGAAAAGATTATCCCTCAAATGAAAGCGATTCGATGGGGTGGAGATTTTGAAATTTTAGCTTTGGCTAAGAAGATGGGATATACGATTATTGAAGTCCCAATTGTTTGGACAGATTCAGGACAAAGCACTGTAGGCATAAAGGGATATGTTCAAACCCTGAAAGAGTTATTTCAAGTAAAATGGCGAATGGTTACCGGTCAATATAAGATTGAAAAAAAATAGAGTCCAGTAGTCGGTATTAATTGAAACAAAAACAAAAAAGTGAATATTACTATCAATGATTCTGACGGAAAAGAATCTAAAAAGAAAACCGAATCAAAAGCAGCTTCAGAATTAAGGCAGGACCTTGTTTCTGGAGATTGGGTGGTTATTGCGACTGCTCGCGCCAAGCGTCCTGACCAATTTATTCATGCCAATAGAATTAGTGAAGATAACGGTATAGAATCTTGTCTTTTTGAAGATCCGATTGCAACTGGACAGGAGCCTGACGTGCTCATGTATGAAAGAGCTGACGGAGATTGGTCGCTTAGGGTTTTTCCAAACAAATATCCAGCGTTTACGAAAGGAAAAACTCGTAATCTGAGTGAGGGACCTTATACGGCGATGACGGGGCATGGATTTCATGAGATAGTTGTGACTCGTGATCATTATCGTCAATTGGCTGTAATGAATGAATTTGAGGTTGCAGAGGTTTTTGATGCTTATCAGGATAGGTATCTTGAACACATGAACAAAAAAGATGTGAATTATATTACAATTTTTCACAATCATGGAAAAGAAGCTGGAGCATCGATACCGCATCCTCATTCACAAATCATGGCAATCCCTGTTATTTCGCCATATGTGAAACTTGAATTGGATGGAGCCGCTAAATTTCATAAAAGCAACAGGCATTGCGTTTTTTGTACTATTATTGAACATGAAATTGAGGTTAAAAAACGTGTATTGTTTGAAAATGACGAATTTATTGCTTATTGTCCTTTTGCATCAAGAACGCCGTTTGAAATACATGTAATGCCAAAGAATCACAACCCATATTTTGAACGCATTACGGACAAGCAGAAAATAAAATTAGCCGAGGTTTTTTCAAAAGCACTTGGAGCAATTTATAAGGCACTTGATAATCCTCCATATAATTTTTATATACACACTGCTCCTTGTGACGGGGAGGATCATCCTCATTATCATTGGCATATTGAAATCTTACCAGTTCCTCCAACGCCATGGGCTGGATTTGAATTGGAAACAGGGATTGAAGTTTCAGCCATTCAGCCCGAAGTGGCAGCTGAATATCTCAGAAAGCAATTGGAACAGTAAGGAAATAGTCATGCTTGCGTGGTGCTCACTGGAAATAATTAAAATATAAATTTATGAAAATTTTTGATGATTTGCATAACTGGATTTATTTTCACTACAGTGTTAGTATCTCCCCAAGAAGTTTGGTGTTGATTTTAGCATTACTCGCCAGCATTTTATTTCTTTTGTTTTCATTGTTGATCAATGGTGGCACAATGAAATCCTCAGAGTCATTGCAGCCAGGTGCGAATCCCACTGTTCCAGCAGGAGCTGGTCCACCATTTGTAAAATAATAATTATTATTCTCGAAGAAAATTTTTATGCACGATTTGATTATTAATTTCTTTGCCGACTTCCCGCGAGAACTCGCGACTTTTTTGATAGCTTTTATTCCTGTGACTGAACTACGAGCTTCAATTCCCTTGGCCGTGAAGGTCTATGAGCTTTCCCCTTTGGCGGCTTGGTTTTATTCCGTGGCCGGAACTTTTTTTGTGATGGTAATTATTGTTTTTCTCTTGGATCCCATTGCGAAACTTCTTTCAAAATACATTCCAATTTTTGAGAAATTTTTCACATGGCTTTTTGAGCACACCAGGCAGCGAGCTAATGATAAGATGGAAAAATATGGAGAGTGGGCGATATTTATTTTAGCTGCCACTCCTATTCCACTTCTTGGGGGGTTGACCGGCGCTTTGGCAGCTTTTGTTTTCGATGTGCCACTTAAAAAATCTTTGCCTTTGTTGCTGATTGGGACCATGGTGGCCGGTGGAATTGTGCTTGGCGCGACTTTATATTTATAAATGTTACGCGTTTGCATTGTGAGATTTCATACAAAATGTTTTTTTACTTGCCCAACGCTGCTATCACACGGAAGCCTGCCTACCGGCAGGCAGGCCGCAAAAAAAACAATTTTGTATGAACTGTGCTAATTTGGTAATTTTTGACGTATAAATCCGATATTAATAAAAAAATACCGTCATGGAAAAAATAGTTGTTGGAAATTTGAAGATGAACATCTCGTCAGTCGCCGAGCGCGACAGGTATTTCGAATCATTCAAGAAGGAACTGAAAGAATTGAAAGTCGCAAAGACGCAAGTTGTGCTGTGCGTGCCTGCTGTTCATTTGGAATCTTTTGCGAAAAAAATAAAGTCAAAAATTGTTTCCATTGGATTGCAGAATATTTTCTGGGAGGATAAAGGTTCCTACACTGGAGAAATTTCAGCAGTCATGGCGACTAATCTTGGAGCTCAATTTGTGATTATCGGGCATAGTGAGCGTCGGAAGTATTTTGGTGAAACAAATTCCGAAAATAATTTGAAAATAAAAGCGGCTCTAAAAAGTAAGTTGACTCCTGTTTATTGTATTGGAGAAACTAAGGATGAAAAAGATGCTGGAAATGCTGCGCAAGTTATTATTGAGCAAATCACTGAGGGTTTTGCAGATCTGTCTTCCACTCAGGCTCAGAAGGTGGTTATTGCCTACGAGCCAGTGTGGGCCGTTGGAAGTGACAGCATTCCGACAAGTGATGAAATTTTGGAAGTTAAGATTTTGCTGAAAAAGATTTTTGCAGAAATGTATGGTTTGCCGGTCGTTGAAAAAATGACAGTTCTCTATGGCGGAAGTGTGAAAGCCGAGTCGGTTGATCAGGTTTGCAATCAGCCTGGTTTGAATGGTGTCTTGGTTGGACGCGAAAGCCTGATCCCGAGAGATTTTTTCAAAATTGTTTCTGCAATAGAAAAAGGCAATATGTGAATTGGTAAAATAATTTTTAGATTTTAAATCCAAATGACAAAATCCCAATGTCGAATAAAATCCCAATGTCTAATGAATAAATTAGAATTTAGATTTGAGTCATTTATTTGACATTTGAAATTGAGATTTTAGATTTATTTTAGTATGATCATTTCAGTCAAGGAGATCTTAACAAACGCTAAGAAGGGCGGATATGCGGTCGGAGCTTTTAATACGACCAACATGGAAACTACTCGGGCGATCATTGAAGCAGCCAATGAACTTAGGAGTCCGGTGATAATCCAAATCACAGAAAAGACCATGGAATATGCCGGTGGTCGTCAAATTTACAGCATTGTGAAGAACATGGCTGAATTGTATGCTCCTGAAATTCCAATTGGCATTCACCTTGATCATGGCAAAAGTTTTGATATCTGCAAGAGATGTATTGAAATCGGATTCAATTCTGTGATGATAGATGGCTCAAGGAAGAATTTGCATGACAATATAACGATCACGAAAAATGTGGTAGATTATGCGCATGAAAGAGGCATTGATGTCCAGGGTGAACTTGGAAGCGTTCCCTATATTGGAGAAATGGAAGCTGGTGAGGTGGACTGGGACAAATACATGACAGTTCCTGAGGAAGCGGCTGAATTTGTGGAAAAGACAGGCATTGACACTTTGGCAGTTGCCATCGGAAACGCTCACGGTTTCGTGAGAGAAAGAAGTGTGCCGGATTATGACCGGCTTGTCAGAATTGCTGAGAGAGTTTCTGTTCCTATCGTGCTTCACGGCGCATCTGATTGGGAGAAAGACAGAATCGATGAAGTTGTGGCAAGAGGTGTGAGTTGTTTCAATGTTGACACGGCAACGCGCGTGGCTTTCGTCAACAGCATCATCAGGACCGTCAAAAGTCAAAATGAAATTTCATTTGACATTCGAAAAATCTTGGGCGATGCGCAGGAAGAGGTTAAAAAAACTGTTATGCGAAAGATGGTGGATTTCTGCAGTGCTGGAAGGTGTGTTGTTTCTGAAAAAGCTACAGCTGTCTATCATGATACATCGGATTCTTCTGAAATTGGAGAAGAATAAATTTTAAAGTCTATCAAGTTTGTAAAGTCCGTCAAATATGCATTTAAGACTTTATAACTTTGCAAACCAATCAAATGTGTCTAGCTTTTCCGGGAAAGATTATTTTAATTGAGGATCATATGCAGGCAACTGTTGATTTCGATGGTGTTCAAAAGCATGTGAGTATATCCTTGGTTCCGGATGCTGTAATTGGCGATCATGTTATTGTTCATGCAGGATTCGCAATTGAAAAGCTTTCTGAAGAGGATGCCTGGATAGTTTTGGAAGAATATGAAAAAGCAAAAAAAATCACTTGAACTTCTTATAAAAAAAATTCATGATATTGCGAATGAAATAGGTCGTGATGTTTTCTTGATGGAAGTTTGTGGGACTCATACACAAGCGATAAGCAGAAACGGTATCAGAAAATTGATGCCAAAAAATGTTAAGCTTATGACTGGTCCTGGTTGTCCAGTTTGTGTGACTTCGCAGGAAGACATCGATGCAGCTGTAGTACTTGCTGATGCAGGAATTCCAATTGCTACTTATGGTGACATGCTTCGAGTACCTGGTTTTTTTGGAAGCTTGCAACAGGCTAGTTCTCGCGGAGCAAAAGTTTTTTCTGTGTATTCCGTTGAAGAAGCACTCGAGATAAAAAAAGATTTTCCAGATCTTGTTTTTTTTGGTTTAGGCTTTGATACTACAACGCCAATGACGGCAATTGCACTAAAAAGGGGATTGGTGGTATATTCAACGCATAAACTTTTTCTGCCCGCCATGGACGCCCTGCTTTCAATGGGTGAAATAAAGATTGATGGATTCATAAGTCCTGGACATGTTTCCGCAATTGTTGGAATAAATCCATATGAACATATGAATGTTTCCCAGGTTATTGCTGGCTTTGCTGCTGAGGATGTTTTAGTTGGTATTTACATGATTTTATGCCAAATTAGAGACGGAAGG
The DNA here is from genome assembly GCA_964485555.1 of uncultured Bdellovibrionales bacterium. Taxonomy (GTDB): domain Bacteria; phylum Patescibacteriota; class Minisyncoccia; order Moranbacterales; family GWC2-37-73; genus GWC2-37-8. The sequence goes on along the minus strand of CAZAJN010000055.1, from coordinate 15 downwards.
AAGGAAGTTGAGAAT
>CAZAJN010000054.1:0-1997 GCA_964485555.1 uncultured Bdellovibrionales bacterium | reverse complement strand
AATATTTGTCAAAATTTCCTCGATCCGCAAACCGCCCTGCAAACTGCCTTAAAGGAAGCAAAGAAAAACGACATTATTCTTATCACTGGCTCTTTTTTCCTCTGCTCTGACCTCCGTTCTCACTGGGTCAATGAAATCAAACAACTCGAGCAGCGAACGAACTTCCCGGTTTAGCTTGTAAGCTAATAAGCTCATCAGTTCATAAGTCAATTACTTATCAGCTGACAAACTTATCAACTTAGTCATATTTGTAGACTAACTATGTCAATTTTCCTCCTGTGGACACCTAGGTTCATACAATCTATCCTGTGTCACTGTGGCATAAATCCTTTCACAAAGTTTTCTAGACACTGCGCAAACGGCTAAAGTGTGCGCCTTTCCTTCACCTCGTTTTTTTTGATAATACTCTTTTAAATCTTCATCATGCATTGAAGCTACAAATGCTGCTAAATATATTGCCCGTCGAAGTTGCCCGTTACCTCTTTTTGTCATCCTTCCATGCACGTCCTTTTCACCGGATTGGTATATCCTAGGGTCAATACCAGCATATGCCTTGAACTGTTTTGAACTTGGAAATCTCTTGATATCTCCAGCTTCAGCAGAAATAATAGCTGACAATTTTTCACCGCAACCAATATGTGAGGATATGATTTCTTCTTGTCTCTCAACTTGTTCATTCTTGCTTAGTTTCCAAATGTTCTTTGCTGTTTCTTGCGCAGTTTCAATGAGATGATCAATTTGTTTTACCGCCTCGTCAAGCGCTATGCCATTTTCACTTTTCAAATCAAGCGATTGTTTAATCCTTTTCAAACTTGAGGTTAATGAAGTGATCTTTCCTTCAAGTCTAATTAATGTTTTTTTCGCTATTTTTAAATCATTTTCAGTCACTAATCTCCCTTCGCCATAGTCCGCCATTAATGCAATTGCTTCGGCATCTGACTTGTCTGTTTTCTTGGCTCGAATAGTGGATTTGATCAGTTTCTTGGTGACAATTGGATTCAAAAGTTTCACAATGAACCCAGCTTTTACAAATATCTGCATGGGCAAAAAACTGTAATCACCGGTTGATTCTAATGCTACTAAACAATCTTTAGGGTGCCATAAATTTTGACTAATAGCAGTTAATAACGCTGATTCAGTGTTTAAAACGTTAATTGATCTTTGATTATTTTGATCAAAAATCACCACTGAATTTTTCGCCACATCGATTCCCAAAACATTACTAAAAGACATAAAAGGTAGTTTAATCTTTAGCTGAACCTAAATGTCTTCAGAAGGAAAATTCGCAAAAAACTGTCTCGTTGTTGATCCGGGCCATTATGCCCAACTAACTAATTGGTTTCTTAGCGAACCCCACAGTCTACGGAACGAGGCATTACCCTCAAGATACGTACAGTGGCTCCCCTAAAAAAGACTTAAGTCCATCAACGTTATTCTACCTTATTTATTCCCATTGTAATATACGAGATACGTAGCCGATAGGTTATTGGTAGCTTGCCTTTTGCTTTATTAATTTTTATGACTAAAACAATATACATTTATTATCACGCAGATTTTGATGGATTGATTTCCGCTTTTTTGATGCGGCGGTTTTTGATCAAGCAGGGCTATGATGCGCAATATGGGGAGATGCTCCATTATAGTCCCGGGCGAGAGAACGATTGGATTAATTATCAATTTAAAAAGCCCTTTGTCCTTGTTGATTTTGATTGGCATCCAGCGGCGGCTGGCTTCATTGACCATCATCAGAATCATCTGCCGAAAAGTGAAACGAAAGATTTACAGTGGTACTCATTTGATTCAACAGCCGGATCAGCCGCTTTTTTAGTGAATAAGTTAGCTGAGGAAAAGAATATTGATTTAGGAAAAGTCGGCATTCTGGTTAAATATGCCAGCATGGTGGATATGGCGGATTATGTAAATAATAATTTTACGGCGAAAGACGTGGTTCTCATAAATCAACCAATAATTCAAATAATAATGGCAATTGAAAGAAA
>CAZAJN010000053.1:0-7081 GCA_964485555.1 uncultured Bdellovibrionales bacterium | reverse complement strand
TGGTCCGCCTTGGGAGGAAAAACCACCGAAACCGCCACCAGGCTGTCCGCCGCCTCTTTGATCAAAGGAATGTCCGAATTGATCATATTGACTTCTTTTGGATTTGTCTGAAAGCACCTGATAGGCCGCATTTATCTCCTTGAATTTTTCCGCGTCGCCTCCAGACTTGTCCGGATGATGCTTATGAGCCAATTTTCGATAAGCCTTCTTGATCTCATCATCAGAAGCTCCTTTATTTACCCCCAAAATTTCATAGTAATCCTTTGCCATATGTCTAAATTTAAATATTTCATGACTTACACAATTACGAATTTTTTCTTTATGGCCCATATGCAGCGAGAGCGAATCGGAGCTTTTGAATAAAGAGTATTTTGTTCAAAAGCGTGCCAGAAAGGAAAAGTTCAGTAAGTGCGTAACTTCTATATTTGTTACCTGTATATAATACAACCAAATAAAAAAATTAGCAATCCCCGTCCAAGAGTGCTAACTGCATTTGAAAACGATGCCTAAAGTCAAGCCTACCCACTAATACAAGATACTAGTTACTAGTTACTGATTACTAGTAACTAAATTATCTTTTCCCTTTCAACCGTCACTTTCTTGATTTCAACCAATCCGAATCTTACAAAACCCTTGAAAAGCAAAATGACAATGGCAAACCAAAGCGTGCTCAGAAGTGAGCCCAGTGGCCAAATCGTCAAAAATAAAATCGTCGTCAAAATCAAGGAATAGAATGAGGATTTCTTCTCTCCCTGCATGGAGGGCTGGAAATATGAATTTATTCGTTCATTGATCATTCCAATGAAAACATCTGACACCTTTTCATCCCCGACTATTTTCTTGCCAGCAATCTTGGAAAATTGCTTCCGCCCTTCAATGAGAATCAACTGTTGATTTTGTTCGGTCATCTTCAATTTTGCATCTGAAATTTCAGCCAAAGCCCGTTTTTTCAAAATTTCTTTCTGCTTCTCAGTAATGCCAGTTGGCATGTTTTGTTCGATTATTTGAAGTTGCATTTCTTCATCTTCAACTGACTGCTCTTGGTTTTTCTGACTTTGAACAATAAACTGATCAACCGTCATCCCCTGACTGCCAGCTTTGGCAAATTCAGGATTCACGATTCCCAATATTGGCTGGATCAGCGGTCCAGAAATTTCGGAAATTTCAAACTTGGGAACATTGACCGGTTCATCCATGGATTTTATGGTGAAATAATATTGGCCGGAAATCAAAATGGCCAGCGCCAATATAATTCTGAATTTACCGATATATAGGGATTTCCAGAGATTAATTTTAACATTAAGATCCAAATCTTTTCTCATGCCATGCACACCGGCCAAAACAAGTGCAATCGCAATCAAGATGACGCCAAGATAGGCGAATGAAAATGCAAAAATAACGCTGCTCAGTAGGGAGGCCGCAATCACTGACTCAGCCAACACGCGGCTACGCACAAACAAGGCCACCAAAAAAATTGAAACAATGAAAATCGAAACCCACACCATCGGCACAATCCAGGTACTGGATTCTGGAATCCTTATTGCTCTTGAAACAGAATAAAAAGCAGCCAAAGCTGCCATTGGATTCAAAGACATCAAAATATTGCCAAAAGTATTCTTATTCATTGTTGATTTTTCATTTTATTTTTTTATTATATCATTATATGAACTTTATACGAAATTTGTCATGCACTCCACCTCTTGACATATTTATTATTTTAGATTATAATAATATTTATGTTCATTAAAACAAAGGAGGGGATTTTTGCATGGCAGAATCGATCAAAATTGGTCCCGCAATCAATAAATTGGGCAACCTGAAAGAGTTATTACCCAACCATGGAGAAATGGTGCACGAATTCGGCACAATGCTCGCAGAGAGCTTGATCAAACGAAATGCAATTCATGCAAACTACCCTCCACCTCACGTGGTTTGCGAATTTCAAACCGCCCTGAAGGATCTTCGCAGAGGAATTTGCGGCTATACCTACGACAAACTAGAAGGAAGGTTGGCACAGTCAGATGATGCAACCTATGGCATCATTCAGTCCGCATTTCCTGATATAGTAAATGCCGTGTTCCCTCCTGAAGAAAAAAAACCCATTTTGGATTTGCTCAAGAAAATTGAACGCATCCAATAAAAAACAAGGTCTGCTAGCCATTCGCGCTAGCAGACTCTTTTTAATATAAAAACAACCCCGGAATTTTCTTCCGGGGTCACCGCTACACCTTGCCTCCTTGTATCAAGGTCAGGTTTTTGCGGATTGACATCGCTTCATTGAAAAATGCATCCTCCTCTTCATTCCATGCCTCCCAAAGACCCACAAACTGTTGATGGGTTGCCATGAGCTCATGAATGAACTCTCCCGGACTTCGCACCACGCTGCGATTGAGAAAGAATTTTCTGCCGTCTTTGACCTCACCATGGAGTTGATCCTTCACGCACAAAATCTTATTATCAGGCACTTCGAAAAACAAAAAAATCATCGGCTGCCTTTTGAGTGTGCGCACAGTCATCCTGTGTCGGATATATCGCGCACGCTCTTTGCAAATTGTGGGCCAAGGATTGTCCATGTCGAGATGAAAAAACCACCTATCACCGACATCATATTTATCAACCATCCCGACTCTAACCATTGGATTCTTTGAATTTGCAATTTTCATTCCCCTTCCCTCCTCAAGTTATTTCTTATGGTTTTATTGATTTTAAGTAACTATGGATAAGAAATTCTAACACTAATGTTCATCGGAGTCAATAGCAAAACCCTGAATTTTCAAGCAGCCAAATGCGCATAGCCACTTGAATCACGTTCCTCAGCACTTTCATTTTCTGCATCAACTTTCCTCATGGCTTGATAAATATGCTCGGAAGCAATCTTTCTCAGTTCAAATATGGTCTTGTTTCGTTCTCTTATGGCAGCATAAAATTCATCATCCTCTTTCAACCCTTCTTCTTTCAGATATCTAAGTTCTTCATTAATGGATTCAGACAAGGATCCATGCTCATTGAATGTCTGATCATCAACGGTTCTGAAGGCTTGATTCTTTGAAAAAAGAAAGTTCTTTGAATTGTCATATACTGTCAATTCAAATCCTGGTTTCATGCCAGCCAAAGAAAGACATTCATCCAAGAACTCGGCCCTCCCTTTCTCCGCCCAATCAGCATGAGAAAGTGAGAAAAAATGTATCAATGCTTGATTTCCTTCTTCTTCTGTTTCATTGACAATATCCAATCCATCCATGAACAGGCGCGCGCCTGTTCCGCGAGCGAATGTTTCGTCGATGATGAAAACTTTCTTGCCTGTCAGAAATGACATTTCTTTCTTCAAAAATTCATCCTGCTTTTCATATTGCTCATCCGAAAGTCTGGGCCTCCTGACTGGAGTTTCCTGTTCATTTCTTATTTTCTTGACTTCTTCCTTTGCTGGACCGTCATTGTAAAAATTAAAATCAGGCAAAAGTTTTGCGGCTTCACGATTTTCGCCAAGCTTTTCCAGCAGAAATTTTCTCATAGGCAAAGCGAAAATTCTGGCGCTTTTATCAAGAAAAATAACCATGTCCGGTTTTTCATGTTCTATTTTTTCACAAATATCCAGCAAGGCCGGCGCTACCATTTCAACGTCTTTTTCCATTTCTATCAGCTTCGATTCTATTGATTTTTTCTTTATTGAATCTTTAGTCGGTTGCATTGACTCAATCGGTGATTCCCTGAACATATCTGTTTATTGAAATATTTAATAATGCTAATTATACCATACAATAAAATTCGCCATCATTACAATAAAATGATGAAAAAAATTAATGCATAATAGAGGCTATCAGTAGCATACTCACCATGTTCAACCTCTCGTTCTTTTGTTACAATGAAAACATCATTAAGTTAAAAATATGAAAAAAATGGCTTTGTTTTGTATTGTAATGGGTTTCGGAATAATATTTTTTGGATTATTATATTTTGTAAGTGATAAGATTTTTCTTATTGATGCAAAACCAGCGACTGGAAGCATCGCGAATATTCACACGGAGCTTGTGTTCAATCCACAATACAGATTACTTTTTTATACCCCGGAGAAATTTGCTGATATTTCATTTTCAGATGCAACAGGAAAATTTATCACAACTAAAATCAGAATGCCAAATATGGATTTTAAAAATAATGATAAAGTTGCCATTCTTTACAATCCTAGTAATCCAAAAAATGTAAAAATTGCATCCATACTCTCTCCATTGAAAAATATCGGAACAGTTGCGCTTGGAACGATAATTTTCCTCGTTGGATTCTATTTATACAGAAGATCAAATCGTATATATTTTTCAAAATAAACAATTTCTTTTATAAGAGCATTCAAAAATGGGAAGAAAAACAAACGCAACCAACAAAAAAGCGAGCGGAAAACATACCACGCTCACCGACGTGGCCGTGCCGGTATATAATTTCATCTGCAAAATTCCCGAAGTCTCTTCTGTCAGTGCAGGACAAATCAAAATGAATCTTCCCAATGCTCCCCACCGAGTGATCATCAAAGAAATGACTGGTTGCCTATCTGTGAAAATTAGAAGCACAAAAAGCATCCAGGAATTGAAAGTCTATTCGCAATCACTCGATGAAGTGAAGAGGATTTTGGAGGAGAAATATTCTTAGTTATTCTGAATTCATTCATTCAAGAACTTATCACCATTGACATTTAGTCGGTTTTGAATCATATTTAGAAACTAGCAATGAAGTTTTTTAAAAATCATATAAGATAAACATCCTATTATTACCTCAACTTAGTGGCGGATGACTTCCAATAACGCAATATTACAAAGGAGACTACCATGCATTTAACACTAACATCGGCACAATTTACAAGCATCTTCTTCATCGTCATGATAGGTGTCTGCATGAGCTATGCGCTTGAGGTCATGCGAATGAAAACACCCCCGACTTTTATCCTGTTGTTTGCTTTCGTCGCCGAACTCATAGCAGCGTTGTTTGGCTATCTTGCATGTCAACTTGCACTACAACAAACAAATCAGGACCTCTCATATCTCGACGCATCAATCTTCATTATCGCCATATTACTTTTCTGCATCATCATGGCAAAAGGTTCAAAGATATGGAGGCGGATTATATTTTAAAAGGCTGATTTCTGCTGACATCATCTTACCCAAGAAGCCTCGTGGCAACATCGCGAGGCTTTGTTCTTTCACAAATTGGCTAAATATAATAATTGATGATATTTTGAATTCACTATGGAGAAATGGGTTGAGCAAGAAAAGGGCTAGTTCGGATTAGATACCCGATCTTCACCTCCCAGAAACTGCTTGGTGACGAGCTTGGTTCGCAGAAGCCTAGCAATGACTCACTGAACATAGAGGTTAACCTGGCATGATGATTGTTGGCGATGTAAGCCGCCCACTGGAACCGAGATTGTCACGCAAGTCGTGAGCAAACAATTCTCACATCCAGGGGTAGAAATCATGCAGCCCATTTCTCCGTAGTAACCAAAGCCTCGCAAACTGCGAGGCTTTTTTCTTCTCACTTCTATATATAGATGTATAGAAGTAAAATTTTATCTATTCTGTTTATAGCTTACAAATTTCAAGCAAACTTTGAGTGTGAAATTTTACAGCGCAATCTTCAAATTCCAGAATCAATTCTGGATTATCCACTTTGGAATATGCTTTCATGTTGAAATCAATATTTCCATGGTCTTGCAAAAAATCAGCTAAAGATTTTTTTGTTACAAATTCGGCATGTTCAAGTCCTTCATTAAAGAAACTTCTCTCTTTAGGTGCACATAATTCCAAACCTTCAATTTTCCAATTCTCATAAATCAAAGGTTTCATTAGTCTATAAACCATGATTGGTCGCCCAGAAATAATCGCCTCGAAAGAATTGCCAGAAATTTTTTCAAATTCCCTTTTAAGCTCTTCGTATCTTTCATGAGTTTCGGTGCGATAAGCGACATGATCAATTTCGATAAACTCAGCATTGTTAAATCCAGCACTTTTCATATTGCTGAATATTTTATCAAGAAATGTTTTGTGATTTTCAAGCATAAATATTTTCATCAATAAATTTCTTTAATTCTATCAAATCCTTCTTGTCTTTGTCATAATGAAATGTTTTTATTCCAACAGACTCAGCACTTTTCACAGCGTCTTCGTTGTGTTCGAAATAAATCACGTCATCTTTTGAAAGTGCAAAATGTTCGAACAAGATTTGGAAATATTTAGGATCGGTTTTTTCTGGCTCATGTTTAAGGGTAAACATTTCATACGGCAGATTCACCAAGCCAAGCGCTTGCATCTGCTCTTCGTTAGCATTAGTTAAAATTATTTTTCTATTCGAATGTTTTTCAAGCAAATCATGCATTTCCTTATTAATGCCATGATCCTTAATTACAAATGTGTTGAATGCGTCTACTAAAATTGTTTTCATAAATTATTAGTTAAAATTATTTCTTCGATATTCACTTCTTTTTTGATAAATTCTCTCGTTGAAACCTCCTTGCTGCAAAAAATCAATGCTTAATTTTTTTAATTGTTGATCTAGTAGGTAATTTGTTTGATGAATAACACAAACGATCGCGTTGGCAGCTGGTTCAGGACTTTGCAAATATGTCCGATAGGACTGACAGGACTGATTGTAACACAAATTGCGAACGGTTCTCACCTCTTGGGAATTTTTGTCCCACAATTTCAAATTTCTTTGCCTGAGAAAGTCTTCGTAGTCCAACAATAATTCCTCCAAACTAGCCCGTGCAACATTGGTCAATTTAAGTTCAGTGTTTTTTGATGTTCCAGCTGCTCTGCTACCTTCTGCAATGTTTTGCCTTCCACTTCTTGCCGCTTGCACCATTTGATCATGTGTTCTACTTCTTCGATCAATATACAAATCACAAAATTCAACAGTTAAATCATAAACATTTGTAGACATTTGGAATGATTTCAAGTCGCGATAGCCGCCATGCGCAAAAAGCAAAGCCTCGCCATCAGTCTTATTTGTCTTCTCTGCCATATTTTTATTGTATCATTTTTCTTTCATATTATAACACAAAAAGAGCCCTGAAATAAACCAAGGCCCCTTTTTTTTT
>CAZAJN010000052.1:0-6013 GCA_964485555.1 uncultured Bdellovibrionales bacterium | reverse complement strand
GGCGGAGAGCTTCCCGGGAAGCTCTATCATTTATTCATATTTCCCCTTAAAATAAGTCCGAACTTCTGCATAGAAGGACAGCCAATACGGGCAGTTTGAAAGCCTATGACTCACTTTCCTAGGGAGAAGGGGAAGCGAACCCTAGGAAAATTTGGGTTTGTATCTTCTCTGGTGGGAGTTTTTAAAATCGCCTTATGGTACTAGACACCCATTGCCCCAAGGAGCACGGGCATTAGGACATTCTAGCAGTTGGAGTGTGGCGCACTTTAAGATCTGTGACTTTCGAGTTATATTTTCCTCATAATATGCTCAATCCCAAAGTCCAAGAAAAGGTAGATCTCATGAACATCCTCTTTTGCTCTCGGACGGATGTTTATGCAAAACTTTGGCAACAGAAGGAGGGTTCTATCGGCTATTCTCCTGAATATTTGCCCGATGGCTCTTCAAAGCCTTTAGCGGATACTGATATTTTATCTCACCTACTTGGCATTGAAACCATTGGAGTCTATCCACTTCGACCGGATAACACCACGAAATTTCTCGCTATTGATTTTGATGAAAGAACTTGGTTTGAAGATGCTTTGAGCGTTCAAAGGGCAGGCACGCTATTGAATATTCCCTCTTATTTGGAAAGATCCCGATCCGGTAAAGGAGCTCATCTGTGGTTTTTCTTTGTTACAGCTTTACCGGCATGGAAAGCTCGCAAACTGGGCTTCTGTCTTCTTCGAGAGGCACGAATTGACTCTAAAAGTTCCTATGATCGGATGTTTCCCAGCCAAGATGCCCACTCTGGCAAAGGCCTTGGCAATTTGATAGCACTGCCTTTGAATGGAACTTCTGTAAAAGCTGGAAATACTTGTTTTATTGACGATGAACTCCGACCCTACGACCAATGGGATTTTCTGAGAAAAATTCGGCTTATTCATGAGAATCAGGTGGATTCTGTCGTTGGCTCTTTCAAGGAAAATGTTCAATCAGAACCTTCAGATGAAGAATACATCTACGATTCAGGCGCCCAAATGGTCGCCACGATTTCGGAATGTATCCAATTTCCAAAAAATTCTCTTCCGCCAGCTTTTTATAAGTGGCTTAAGTCAAAAGTGAATTTCTCGAATCCTCAGTTCTATGAGATGGAGAGGCGTGGTTACTCCACTTGGAATACTCCGCGAATGATTATTAATTTGGGGACGTCAGCTGAATTTATTTCTGTGCCCAGAGGTTTTTTGGAAGAAATCACTGAGTTTGTAAAAAAACAAAAGCTGGAATTTTCTTTCGTTGATGCTCGTAACACTTCTGCTAAAGTTCCTTTCAAATCTTCACTCAAACTTTTCCCTCATCAAAAAAGAACTTTTCATGATTTGATGCAAAAAGATCAAGCTATTCTTGAGGCAAAGCCTGGTTTTGGAAAAACAATGGTTGCTTTACAGTGCGTCAAAGAAAGGCGACAAAAAACTTTGATTGTGGTTCATACGAATGCTCTTCTGAAACAATGGGTTGAAAGGATCCAGAATTCCTTTGAACTCAAAAAAGATGACCTTGGAACCATTGGCGCCCAGAAATGGAAAATTGGAAACAAGATTACTGTGGCTTCCTATCAAACTTTGGCACGACAAGGAACAGATAATCTCAAGAAAATATTCGGTTTTGTGATTGTTGACGAATGTCACCACGTTCCCGCAAAAACATTCACTGATGTCGTAAAAAATCTCGATGCGAAATATCTTTTAGGACTCACGGCTACGCCTTACCGAAAAGATCAGTTGAGTCGTTTGATGACGCTGTATCTTGGTCCTATTGTTTTGAGCCAAGTAAAAAATTCTCAAAGCCAAGATTTTTCTCCGATCGCGCCTTACGTTCCTACCACGATTCACCTGCGTCGCACCGAATTTAAAGTGACTGGCAAGGTGGCCTCGAACTTTCAACTCATTAGTGAGGTTCTCATCCAGGATGATTTACGAAATGAACTGATCTTGTTCGATCTGATTGAGGCCGTTCGTCTCAATGGAAAATGCTTGGTGCTTACCGAAAGAGTGGAGCATTCGGAGATTTTGCTGAGTTTGCTCAGAAAAAAAGTTAAAGGTCTTCACGCAGGAGTTCTGGCCGGGAAGTACAGCACCCTCGAGAAGAAAAAGCTTTATAAACGCATCGGACAAAATCGTTTCAAAGTTTTGATTGCCACTGGGAAATTGATTGGTGAAGGCTTTGACTGGCCTGAGATGACGCATCTTTTTTTAGTTTTTCCGTTTTCATGGAAAGGCAAACTGGTTCAGTACATTGGGCGTGTACAGCGGGCTTATCCGGATAAAAAGATGGCTTTTGTTTATGACTACGTGGATTTGCAAGTGCCCATGCTCAAGGCTATGTACTTTAAACGATTACGAACTTACCGATCTCTCCATTTGGTGGAGATGAAAAAAGAACGTAAAATGGATGTGAATATTGATCAACCCACGTTATTTTAAATCAAATTCCATGGACACGAAGCTGAATGCTTCCAGAAATCTTTGGTGGATTTTCCGAATTCTTTTTCTGGGAGATCATAGATCTTATGTTTTTCTCGCATCGTTTGAATGAACAGTTTGTAAGTGATGGGATAATCTTCATGACCTTCAATTAGCTTTCTCATTTTCTGGTAATGCTCACGGTCAATTTCTGGAGAACACTTCTTTATACAAACATTTCCGTGAAACCAGTTTAAAACATGTAGGACTTTAGCTCTCTTTTTAGTCATAATAGTGATTTGTATCTTGTAGCCCGTCCTTCACCATATCGCTCGATTTTTTTGAGATCTAAAAGTTTTGTTAGTACTTGGAGGACTGTTCCTACAGGCATCTTTAGTTTTTCACGAATTTCTTTGGGGCTAACTGTTTCCTGTGTCTGGACGTATTCCCAGACCATGCGCTGTTTTTCAGAGAGAAGATGTTCAATTGATTCTTTGTCTAAAAGTTCAACTGCCAGCCGAGTCTGTTTTAGAAAAATAGTGAGAAAAAAGAAAAGCCATGGAGTGATGTCTTCTTTTTTGCTTTTCCAGGTTTTTTGTGATTTATTTAAAGCTAAATAGTAAGAATTTTTATTGTCCTCCACCAGCTTTTCGTGCGAAATATAGGGGGTATAGGTATAGCCATTTTTCAAAAGAAGTAGATTCGTAAGAATGCGGGAGCTACGACCGTTTCCATCTTGAAAAGGATGAATGGAGAGAAATTCAAAAATAAAGTGCGCGACCACTAAAAGTGGATGGATTTCTTTTTTAGACAATTGTATTTGAGTCCAATCTATGAGTTCCGAAATCTCTTTTTGCACCAAAGGAGGAGGAGTGGGATCGAATAAAACACTCAATATTTCCCCAGAACTATCTTTGGCCTCTACTCTATTGCTCCCAAATTTGTAGTGCCCCCGATGACGTTGATCTTTTTCTGAATACTTCAGTAATTCGTGATGGATATGTTTTATCGTATTTTCACTCAAGTTGATCTCTGAATAAGATTCGAAAATGTTATTTAACAGCTCAGCATAACCAGCCACTTCCTGCTGGTCTCTTGTTTTGAGTTTTTGGATTTTGAGACCTTTCAGCAGTTTTTCTACTTCCAAATCTGAAAGTCTTGCCCCTTCAATACGAGTGGAAGAGCCTGTTGAAGTCACAATCACAGACTGTTTCAAACGGTTAAGAACTTGTGGAGATAAATTTACACCCGCTCTCCATTGTCCCTTCAATTCTTCAATCTGAGCCAGAAGATTATAAATCTTTTGTCCCATTTCAGGTTCGAAGAGGAATCTTTTTTTGAAACGATCCATGGATTCAAATAAAGTTATATGCTTGATTATAGGTGATTATATGTGATTTGTCGAGACTTTTATCGATCCTAGTATATCTATAAACGACTTACAGAGCTATGGAGGAGGGGCACTCGGAGAAAACAGTTTACAGATATCGCTAAAGACAGTTCGGCATTCCTTATTGCTTTTTACAGATTGAGAACTGGGGTTCGAATCCTAGCGCCCCAGCCAAGTTTTTTAACTCAATAGAGTATGACAAATCTTGTTGCCTCAGATCCGCAAGGTAAAGTCGAAGAACTCTTTGGTGTCATCGATGCTTCTCTTGAAACTTCAGGTAGATCGGGTTTGGAATTCATACCTGGAGATGTGAGGGTATTGAGTGCACGTGTTTCTGGGGTCGTCTGTCGACTTTTTTGTGACATTGAATCTCCTGCACTGGAAGAAGTGCAAAAGGCTCTTTCTGCAGTGAAAGAGGGTCTTCAACTTGGAGGAGTTCCTGCTGCTAGGCAAGGACATTTTGTTCGATTGCATAGAATGCCAGTAGCCGAAGAAGGACAAAAGCCAGGATCTTTTGTTTTTGGAGTTATCCCCAAAGGACATCGGGCACCCCGACACTGGCATTTGGCGGGAAAGACCGGCTTACCTGGTGAAGTTACGGTTTCTTTAGTAAACGATTTAGCTTGGAAAGAATCTGAAGAGGGCGAGGTTCTATCAACGGATGCAAAGGATGAAGTGCGAGTTTCATCACCCTTATCGATGGATCTTTACGAAGAACAAACTAGTACTTGGTCAGGGTTTTATGCACAGTTTGTCCCTTGTACCTTTCAAGAACCTGAAACTGATTAAAAGGGTACTAGACCCGAGTGGCCCAGCCAATATGGTCAGTTTCAGAGCCTATGAACCACATAAGGGAGATTATCGATTAAATAATTTCTCCTCTCTTCTCAAGCATCATGTGATGAATGGTTGCGATCTGAATCCAAATTGCAATGAGAATGAGGATTGCCGCGCAGGCCAAAGCGTCTGCTTTTGTAATGCCAAACACAAGATTATCGGCTCCGCCGAGGACAGCAGCAGCAAAGGTAATCACTCCGGTGAATCCTACTAAAATGCTGATGATGTGCATTGATTTAGACAGTTTCATATTTTTAGGTTAAATGATTAATTAGTTGCAGTACTGAGATATTTTTCTGGATTAGCAATAAACTGATTTTTACAGCCCTCATTACAGAAATAGTAAATTTCTCCTTTGTGTGCATGTTGGAGGGTGTCTTCAGTTGTTTCAATTCCCATACCGCAAACTGGGTCTTTAACCTTAGAAGCCGATGCATCTTTATTGCCGCAACAGGATGAATTTTCCATGGTTTTTATTGTTTATTGAATAAGTATTAGCTCAATATATTCGTTTGCCGGTGCACGACTTTCGTTTTGAATTTTTGATCAAACATGAAGAAGTAGTAAAAGAGTAAAAACTCAAAGAGGGGAAACGTTGAAAGGCATCATCATACCGCTTTCAAGATGTTCAGGAATATGGCAGTGAATCATCCAGTCTCCAGGGTTGGACATTTCAACCAAGAGTTCAACCGTGGAACCTGATGGGATTAAGACGGTGTCTTTCCAAGCCAAGTTATCGGAGGCCACTCCATCCACCGATAGGATCAGGAACCGTTGACCGTGGATATGGATCGGATGCTGCATCGGGTGCATAGTATCGTCGGGGTTGGCTATTTGAATTTTCACTACCTCTCCTTGTGTGAAGTTCCAGTCGTCGATGTCTTCATTTGTCTTTTTCGTTTCTTCGTCGACGAGTTGCCATTCCAGCGTGTCGGTATTGGAACTGCTGTTCATCATGTCCATGGTATCTTCCCATTCAATCGGTTCACCGTCACTCATCATTTCCATTTCCGAATCATCCATCATCATTCCACCATGCATAGAATGAGAGCCACCCATGCTTTTCATGCCTAGATCGATGGACAGAAATTTGTCTGTAACCCGCTCAAAGCTAGAGCGGTAGGGGTTGATACTGGTGATGGTGCTCTGGTGTGTTTTGAGGGTATTGAAGTCGGCGGTATAAGATTCAGAGACCTCTTCATCGGAGACTTGAAAGCCTGCCAAGGTATAAGTTCTATCTGGCGTTTCATGGACGAGGGAGAAGTCACCTGATTCTGAAAACATCACCTCAACAATCGCGCGTTCGGAGGGCCCAAGCAGAACCTCGTCTGCCCATTCATCGTTT
>CAZAJN010000051.1:0-12100 GCA_964485555.1 uncultured Bdellovibrionales bacterium | reverse complement strand
ATTTTTTGCAATAAATCTTTTTCAATCATTGGGTTATTGCTTGGATAAAATACTTGTAGGTCGCTTTTATTTTCATCAATTAATGAAATACAGAATATGCATTCAAATTCATGAGAAACACTTTTAAGCTCCTGCTGTATCAGTACCTTAATTTCAGTATTTATTAAAAAATCATTATGAGTAATGTAACACAATAAATGAATCGGCGTGTTGTCATTCAGGATTATTTTTCTTTTCTTAGCTTTCCCATCTTTTTCTAATATACGCGAAATATAGGTGTCAATCACGAAACCATAATTCCTCAAAGTATTCCGCTTATTATAGGGTAATTCTTTCTTTTCAGCCATTACAATCTCGGTTAGCTCTAGGTATATATCTCCTCTCGGAGTAAGTAGCGTGAAATCAAAATCATCTTGCTTATTTAACTTCGCCTTATTCAGAAAAACACATCCTCTTTTTTCCATTTCCGATGTGAACTTAGAAACAATCTGCATTTCTATTTCCTCCTTTATTTCTGGAAATTTTACCTGTTTAAAAATAACAGAGGGCATCTCTTTACCGTTTTGAATTCTCACGTATCCACTTTTTCCAGTTGGCTTTTTTACGGGCATATATTAACATCCTTAGTCTTTATTTTTTCCAATCCCCAGTTAAATAATCTACAGCCTCCATTATCTTATTTTCAAAATCATCATCCATATTTAAAACTTTGAAATCATGCTTTTCTGATTCTTTTTCAAAAAATTTTCCATATTTGCAAATCATGTCTGCAATTTTCTGAAAAGTTTCCTCCTTGTTCGTTCTTGCGATAATCCAATCATTTGGAGTTGTGCTCTTCTTTATATTACTAATAAATTTTTCCTCTTCAGATTTCACAAGAAAGATGCATTTGATCTTGCCAGGATATTTCAAGTTCAATTCAGATGCAAGTTCAGGCTCAACATGATACCCCTCAACGATAAAATCATTTCCATCAGTAATCTCACAAATCGAAAACATGTCTACGGCTTGGTACACAGTTTTTGCCTGTTGTTTATAAGCCTCAATAATTTCACTTGCTGAGTATTTTGAATATTTTTCGTCGTTGTCTTTTCCTCTTTGAGCGCTTGTTGGAAATTTTTCCAAAGAAGTTGCTTCGTCCATGTAAGGCATGATGACACATTGAAGAGTATCAGTTGAAACCCAGGGAATTCCCAGCGTCTTTGATAATTCTTTTGCCAATGTTGTCTTTCCGCATTTTGGCGGTCCTCCAATCAAATAAATCATAAATTTTATCTTTTTTATTTCTTCCAATCCTTAATTTCAACTCCCCCATGTATTCTTTTGACCACGACTCTCTGTTTTGACTTCCAACCCAATTCCCGCACCATCTCAACTGGCAAAGTGAGCCCGACTGACTGTTTGCCGATTTTGCACAATTTGCGAATATTTTTGTCTTCAGCTTTTCGAACCGCCATACTTTTTATGTTAGTAATTAAATACCTATTTAAATCCCCACCTGCCAATAGTCTACTCCCATATTCTTTGATATTCAAGCCTTGCGTCCTTGACTTTGGCTCAGATTGGATTTATGATGTACCTTCAGCGTAATATTACGACTGAGTGTTCTTAACACAATATTTATAGGCATCCAATGATGCCCCACATCCAAGGAGGTTTCTCATGACACACCCCCATCGCTCACCATCACTTTTGTTGGCTAGTTTTCAAGCATTATTCGCGGATATTCCCGGATTTGTGGAAAACAAGGAAGACACTATCCCAAAAAGAATTCGCTTCGTTAAGGATTGTCCGGAAAAGAGCCTGCGTATCGTCGTCACAACGCCGATCAAAATGTCTCAATCCGGATTATCTTCGCCAATACTGCCGGAGCTTATTTCCGGGATGCGCATTTTTTTCACGATTCGACATTACGACAACAAGCGCCATTTCGATTTTCGCGCTTCCAGGATTACCAATACTGATGCATGGGCGGATGTCACGAGCAGAAAAGCAAGAACTCTTGTTGAGCTGGTTGATGGTATCAACATGTGTCCAAAATGCATCGATCAATACCCTTTTCCTGTTGTTGACACTGCTCCGCAGGGAAGGCCGAAGTCGACGCGTTTTGTCTGGTGCGAATGCCTCACATGTCACAGGAAGGATGAGACAGAATATGGAACCGGGTTGAAAACGGCAATCAGCCGATACCTCCCGAAAAGAAAATAGTTGCAACACAACAAAATTCAATAAAAGCCCGCCAGTAAGAATGGTGGGCTCATTTTTTTATAAATAAAAAAGGCCTGGGTAGATTCCCGGGCCTTTGCTTTTCTATTGATGCATCCTCACAAACGCATCAAATGAAGTCTTTCCATCGTTTTCTTGTGATCAACTTTCTCCCTATTGTTAAATACGAAAATATTAAAAGGCACATCTTTACGCACGATACCACTTCGCTTTTTTGTAATTTTGGAATCTGGTCGCCTATACTTTTGCGTTTTTCCTTTTAAGGTTTTCATTTTTACCCTCCACATTCTGACATGATCACTCAGCCGATCTGGTCAATCTCTAGAGATGGACTTCTCGTGCTCATGTCCACATTTTTCACATTTAAAAGTTGTCACATCCCATCCTGAGATGGGACCGCGAACAGCAGGGTCAAATCTTTCTCCTTTTTTCTCCATATGACCCAGACAAAGTTCACAATACTCATCCTTACCAACTTCAAGTATTGCAAGAAAGTTATCCTTGTTTGAAGAATTTTTTCTTAATCCCTTAAGGAGTCCAGTTAAACTTATTTTTTCAGGCATACAGCTCCCCCTTCTTTTTGTCGCAATATTGCGAGTGGATAAAAAAATAATTCAACAGAGGTACTTTTCATTTAAAACTTGTTTTCTTGCCCGTAAAATTGATATTAGCTCCCCCGCCAGAATATATGCCCTTATGAATTGAAAAATTCACCTGAAAGCTGGCATACCATTCTTTTTTACCGCTTTCGTAAAACAAAAGCTTAAGTGCTACACTGTGTTCTGAAACCAAGCTGATTTCAGCTGACATCCTGGTGCATTTCTTCATCGCATCTCGAAGAATTTTACCATCCAGATCATCGCATTCAAAGAGAAATACTCCTCTGCCAAAAATTTGAAATGGTATTACATTTTTTAATTCACCTGGAATAAGGATTTCGGGCAAGAGCTGGCCATAAAAACGACATGCAGCATTTACCCCACGTGAACTCAAAACAGGCTCATCATTAATCATACTCTTCAAGACATTGTTGTTAAAGACCAAACTAGTTTTTTTCACCATGATTTCCTCCTTGAGGTGGCTCATTACGGCCGACTGCTTGAGATGCTGGCACTATTTCAGCCAGTTGTTAATCATATATCTTCCAGACATAAAGTCAAACGAAACAAAAACAGCCTCTTCCGCCGGCTGGCGGAGGGGCTGTTTTTGAAAAGCGTATTTGAATTTTCTAAGAAGCTAAAAAGCTAATGCCTAATAAGCTGTCCTAGTTACTTTTTTGCAATAATTTCGTCAGCAACATTTTTTGGAACTTCAGAGTAATTTGCAAATTCCATGACTGAGCTTGCTCGTCCTTGAGTCATTGAGCGAAGTTGTGTCACATATCCGAACATTGATGCCAAAGGAACTTCAGCTTCAATTTCTTTCACGCGAGCGTTTCCTTCTCCGCGATCATTGATTTCCTTGATCATTCCACGACGAGAGTTGATGTCTCCAACAACGTCTCCCATGAATTGCTCAGGAGTCACAACCACAACTTTCATGATAGGTTCCAAAATGACTGGAGTTGCGCGTTTGCAAGCTTCCTGAACTGCCATTGAACCAGCGATTTTGAAAGCAGATTCGTTGGAGTCAACTTCATGGAAAGATCCGTCATACAAGGTCACCATCACGTCAACCATTGGATATCCAGCCAAAATTCCGTTTTCCAAAGCTTCCTTGGCTCCTTGATTGATCGGTTTGATGAATTCTTGTGGGATGACACCACCTTTGATTTCGTCGAAGAATTCATATCCCTTTCCTTTTTCTTCCTGAGGACGAACTTTGAGCCAGCAATGTCCATATTGTCCGCGACCTCCAGATTGTTTGACATATTTTCCTTCAGCTTGAGCTTCACCTTTGATAGTTTCGCGGTAAGCTACTTGGGGCTGACCAATATTAGCTTCAACGTTGAATTCTCGTTTCATACGATCAACGATAATGTCCAAGTGAAGTTCGCCCATTCCTGAGATGATGGTCTGTCCGGATTCCTCATCAGTTCGAAGACGAAGTGTAGGATCTTCTCCAGCAAGTTTGCGAAGTGCAAGTCCCATTTTTTCCTGATCAGCTTTAGTCTTCGGTTCAACAGCAATATCAATGACAGGTTCTGGGAAAACAATGTTCTCGAGTTGAATTTGCTTCTGTTCATCGCAAAGCGTGTCTCCGGTTGTGGTGTTTTTCATACCAACCAAAGCTCCGATTCCTCCAGCTCTGATCTCGTCGATTTCTTCACGATGATTTGCATGCATCTGAAGAATTCGTCCGATTCTTTCCTTCTGACCATTTGTTGCATTGATCACATATGATCCAGCTTTCAATGTTCCAGAATAAACGCGGAAGAAAGTAAGTTGTCCAACGAAAGGATCGGTTGCAACCTTGAAAGCCAAAGCGGAAAACGGTTCGCTGTCGGAAGCGGCGCGAGTGATTTCTTCTCCATTCTTTGGGTTTGTTCCAACAACAGGAGGAACATCAAGTGGAGATGGAAGATAGTCAACAACAGCATCCAAAACCAATTGGACTCCTTTGTTTCGAAGAGCAGTTCCCGTGAAAACTGGAACCAGTTTAGCAGCCAGCACTCCTTTGCGAAGTGCAGCTTTCAATTCTTCCTCGGAAATCTCTTCTCCGTTCAAATATTTTTCAGTAAGAGCATCGTCAGATTCAGAAATCTTTTCAATCATTTTCTCTCTCCAAGCCTGAGCCTTTTCCAAAAGTTCAGCTGGGATTCCTCCTTCAACCACAATTTCTCCCATAGCTCCGTCGAAAGAATAGGCTTTCATTTTCATCAAATCAACAACGCCTGAGAATTCATTTCTTTCTCCGATCGGAATTTGAAGAGCCAAAGCGTTTGGAGTCAAACGATTCCAAATCGAATTCAAAACGAAATCGAAATCAGCGCCTTCCTTGTCGATCTTGTTCACGAAACAGATTCGAGGAACATGATATTTGTCAGCTTGTCGCCAAACAGTTTCTGATTGAGGCTCAACACCTTCTTTTCCATCGAAGATCACCACGGCGCCATCCAAAACGCGAAGAGAACGTTCAACTTCAACTGTGAAGTCAACGTGGCCTGGAGTGTCGATGATGTTGATCGGGTGACCTTTCCAAGAACATTTGGTTGCAGCAGATGTGATCGTGATTCCACGTTCCTGCTCCTGCTCCATCCAGTCCATGGTAGCTGCACCTTCATGCACCTCACCAATTTTATGAGTGATTCCAGTATAGAACAAAATACGCTCAGTGGTTGTTGTTTTTCCACCGTCGATGTGAGCGATGATACCAATATTACGTAGCAATGAAATGTCTTGTTCTCCAGCCATAATAATTTTATTTAAATAAGTTTATGAAACTAAATAGTGTAATAACCAAAAAAACAAGAAACAATCACCAAACAAATCTCAAATTCTAATATTCAAAAATCAAATGTTTGGAATTTTGAATTTGGTTATTGGATATTGTTTGGAATTTGTATCTTGTAATTTGTATCTTCCATTTTGCTTTAAGCAAAATGAGCGAATGCCTTGTTTGCTTCAGCCATGCGGTGGGTGTCATCTCGTTTTTTCATAGCTGCGCCAATCTTGTTTGAAGCATCGATCAGTTCGTCAGCCAATTTCTCAGCCATACGTTTTCCTTTCTTAGCTCTAGTTGCTATCAAAATCCAACGAATTGCCAAAGTTTGTCTTCTTTCTCCGCTAACTTGAATCGGAACTTGGTAGTTAGCACCACCAACTCTTTTTGATTTAAGCTCCAAAAGAGGAGAAACATTCTTGATTGCTTGTTCGAAAACATTCAATCCGCCTTTTTTGGTTCGTTCATGAATCACATCAAATGAATCGTAGATAACTCTTTCAGCAACGCTGCGTTTTCCGTCTTGCATAACGTTTCCAATAAAGCGTCCAACCAGGATGTTGCCATATCTCGAATCGGCTTTCCATTGTTTTTTATATACTCGTTTTCTTCGTGCCATAACTATATTTTAGTAAAAGTTAATCCTTGCATTTATAATTTATTCAGTCTTTGCCTTAGGTCGTTTTGTACCATATTTAGAGCGAGATCGGTTTCTTCCGTCAACTCCTGCTGAGTCCAAAACTCCACGGACAATGTGATATCGAACACCCGGAAGATCTTTCACGCGTCCTCCGCGAATCATCACGATTGAATGCTCCTGCAAGTTGTGACCAACTCCTGGGATATATGCCGTAACTTCCATTCCGTTTGTAAGACGCACACGAGCGATCTTTCGAAGAGCGGAGTTAGGTTTCTTTGGTGTGGTTGTGCTTACCTTTATACAAACTCCACGTTTAAATGGGTTCACAGTCTTCTTTGGCTTATTTTGAAGCGTGTTGAAAGTCATTGTCATTGCTGGAGACTTTGTTTTGTTTACAGCAGATTTTCGGCTTCGCTTCACTAACTGATTGATTGTTGGCATGAATTCTCTACGAATTACGAATTTATACGAATGTACGAATACAAATTCGATTCTTTGTTATTATTATTTCCTTGTTTTATACTTACACTTTTGCTGCCACAAAACCTCATCCAGAACGAAATGGGCTTTAGGCAACACCTTTTATACACAAAAAACCGCTAGTTAAACTAGTAAGACAATTCTACACAATATTTTAAAATGTGTCAATAAAGAGAAATTCCGCAATAGGGATTCCATCATCCCTATTGTTCTCTCCTCAGATGAGGAGAGATGTCATGCACTCATGACAGTGAGGTTGAGCAATTTTTCCAAGTCAAAACGATACTCAGCTCAGACCTCACCTCAATCCTCTCCTTATCTAAGGAGAGGAAGAAACATCGTAGAATTTATTATATGGCGATGCTAAAGAAAAGTTCCAGCATAAAATTCAAGAAAAAGCCTAACGGAGCCGAAAAGATGATAATAAACAGAAGAAGCAGCATGAATCCGTATTGTTCAAACATAATCATGACCTCAGTCCTGACCGGAAAAAGCGTGAACAGCAGCTTCGAGCCATCCAAAGGAGGAAAAGGAATAAGATTGAAAAAGGCCAGAATCACATTCCAAAAGATCATGATCATCAACACGGAAAAGAAAATAGAGCTGAGCGACCCTGAAACGGCAGCGGACAGCTGTTCCCAATCTCGCTGAGCGACACCCATGATGATGGCGGTCTTCACAGCAACTGGCAAAGTGAGCATCTTAGCAATCAAGGCAGATGCTAATGCTATGACAATATTTGATCCAGGTCCGCCAAGAGCCACCAAGGCAGGTCCCCACTTCTGGTTCCTGAGATTGTATGGGTTATATGGCACAGGTTTGGCCCAACCAAAGGCAAAACCAGTGGTAATAAACATTGCGAATGGCACAATAATACTGCCCCAGATATCAATATGTTTTATAGGGTTGAAATTCAATCTTCCAGAATATTTAGCTGTCGCATCTCCAAGCCAAAGAGCCACGAAGCCGTGGGCGACCTCATGAATAATGATGGAATATATAAGTATAGCTATGAAAAAACCTACCAGAATTAGAGAATGTAGATCCATATTTTTTTTCTACGAATTACGAATTTGTACGAATGTACGAATTCAATGCTCATGCTGCCTAGTGCGAGATTGTATTTATATCACATTAGTACATTCGTATTTATTCGTATTTCGTAGGGGGTTGTCAAGACTCAATATATATGATACACTGCTCTTTGTAATAAATCAACATCATATAACCTAAAATACTATGAGTCGAACTTGCTCTATATGTGGACGCGGAACAACTGCTGGAAATTCACGCAGTCATTCAAATATCGCAACTAAAAGAACTTTTTCCATCAATATCCAGACAAAGAAAGTAGATGGCAAGAAAGCTAAGGTTTGCACCAAGTGTATCAAAACTGAAAACAAGGAAAAGTAAATACTAGCTTTCAGCTTCAAGCTTCTAGCCTCTAGAAGTCGTTACATCAGAAAAATCCCAGCCGTAAGGTTGGGATTTTTTTATTTTATTCGCGTAGAGACATTGTAATGCCGAACTTGCCTGCCTACCTAAACTTGTTTTCAGCGTCTGGAAAAGTATTAATAAAAGGTCACATGAACATAATTGCATGGAAAGATCCTGAAACAAGTTCGGGATGACATTATTTTTTCTTGGAAGTTTTTTTGGTGTCTTCTTTTTCTTTTTTGGACTCTTCCTTCTTTTCTTCCTCGTCTTTCTTCTTCTTTTCAACCTTGAAGATCCTGGACAAATACAGTGACACAGCAACGACTGCCACCGTCAGGATTATTGCGTACAAAAATTTAGCCTTGAGGCCATCGCCGGGTTCATCAAAAAATCTTTCAATGAAAGCTTTAATTGCATCATTCCAGGCCAAACCAGCCACCAGCCCGAAACTTGTAATGATGTATCCCAAAGTTTTTTCCCTGACTTCCCTTTCCAATTCAGAGCCTCCATCCCTAATTTTGCAAATTTTTTCAGTAATTTTTTTCATATTCATGAATACTTTTTACGCGACACCCCACTTATTCTTTCAAGCTAGAACAACTTATTCTGTGGTTTTTCAAAAGTCATGCGGCGATAGATTGCGCGAGTCGTGTCCACATCTCTTTTGCAATATTCCAAAATTTCATCAACTCTTCCGGCTGCAAAAAAATCAGCCACCTGCGAACCGTCAATTCCTCCGGTTTTTGAAGATGGAACATCCAGTGCGTATGCCAAATAATCCAAACCTACACTGCTGTTTGCCCATTTCACCCATTCCTTCATGGTGTCATAGATCGGATAATTTCGATATCGCACAAAGCTCAGATCAGCGCTTGGCCGAACGTTAAGAGTCATTGATCGTTGATAGATGAAGCGAAGATCAAAATCCATCACATTGTGACCAACAAATAAAATTCCATAATCAGTTCCCTGATATCCAGATTTAGGACTGCTGATCGCGCTGACCAAATCCCAAAATTGTCTCAGAGTTTCTCTTTCATCATTTTCATTGTAGAAATTTTTTGGCACCTCATCATCGACAGCATATCCGATGCAAAGCACACGTCCAAAACCTCCGTCAAAATTCGTCTTCTGCACAAAATCATCAAATTTCTCCTGATCAAATTCAGGATTTTTTTTGTCGAAAAGATGTCTCAGGGTTTCCTTGTCACTTTCAGCTGCCGGCAAGGTTTCAATATCTAAAAATAGTTTTCGCATTGTATCTATTGGTGAAAAATTAAAATAACATCCGATTGAGACAGTCAACCTGGGTTCCTTTTTTGAACGCCTCATTTTCACGGACTGAGCTCACGAAACAAACCAGAAAAAATGTTGCAAATATCAAAGCCGCTGCAGCAAACGCCACCCAAAACTCACGACGCACTTTGAACAATTTGAAATATTCACCGGCAAAAAAGGCGCCGACAACATACAGCGCAAGCATGAAGAACACTAGCAGATAGAAATTGAAATCAAGCCCGACAATTCCATAGGTCATCAATGACAGGAAGATGACTGAAAAATACACAAGGGACGTTTTCATTTTCTTATCCAAGATCTTCTTGCCAGCTTTTCTTTTTTTATAGGCTGCTATGGCGATATGAATCGCGATTCCTATCAAGGCAATCGCAAGCAGAGGAATAAAATAAAACAAACCTTTCCAAAGCAATGGGGCCGGAGCCGCGCAAAAAAGAATTTCTCCAGATTTTTTACTGTTGCAAGTCATACATTTTCAAAGCAACTTACAATTTATATTTCTAAAGAGTAAGCAAATATTCATATTTGTATTTCTATTTATTTTAAATTATACCACACATCATCCAAGGTTCAAATTCTTTTGAATCAATGTGTCTTGCAAACAAAAAACTGTCCAGCCGGGGACAGTTTTTGATCCTAAGTTACAGCACTTTCAATTCAGCCACAATTTTTTCATAATCCGGAAAAGTCTGAGCGACCAAATTCCAAAAACGCTTGCCGTGATTAAATTCTTTCAAATGGCAAAGCTCATGCACGATAATATAGTCAGCGTGACGTTGCGGAAGGTAAATAACCTTGTAATTAAAATTAAGATTTCCCTTGGAACTGCAACTCCCCCAGCGGGTCTTTTGATTCCTGATAGCAACCGAATTGTATTTGA
The DNA here is from genome assembly GCA_964485555.1 of uncultured Bdellovibrionales bacterium. GTDB lineage: Bacteria > Patescibacteriota > Minisyncoccia > Moranbacterales > GWC2-37-73 > GWC2-37-8. The sequence continues at coordinate 1,760 of CAZAJN010000051.1, read as the reverse complement.
ATCCATAGATTTCAGAAAATTTCTCCAAGCGCCTGTGCACCATTGCTCGAGCGTATTCCTTAAGCTTCAAATATTCAGCATTGTTGGTGCGGGAAAAAATGCTTTGCCTGCCGATCTTTTTCATGGCCTTTAGTTTTTCCAAAACCCAGACCGCGTTTTGCTGAACAAACTGCTCAGCACTTCCCATTCCCATGTACCACGGCAAAGTTACCACGCAATTTCCATCGCAAGAAATGGCCAATTTAAGCCTTTTTGCCTGGCGATGTTTGCGCACGGTGTATTCAATTTTCTCATTTTTCAGAGTTATTTTCTTTGTAACCGTCATAATTGTCACTCTCTAATTATCAACTATTAACCAAGGCTATAGTACATCAATTTTGATAAAGGCTTTCTTGTTGACATATTATTAAAAATATGATATAATAGACTATTACCCTATCAATAACTTATACATCCTGATCGCCCGGATGTAAAGGGGGACCTTTTAATTATACTACGCATACTAAAATTATCTCAATTACAAAAAAATAAAAAGGAGGAATCCGAAAATTTCGAATTCCTCCAAATGCCAATCGTTTTGTTGAATGATTCGCTGCTTTGTAAGCATGCGTGGCCTCTTCCCGCATTGTATTTGCAAGATGACCAACGCATTAATGCATCATGACTAGAGTTTAAATGCTGCTGCCGCATTGGCGTGCTTCTCGCAATTACGTCCCAATCTTTCGCATGAAGCGAGACTAGAGCAAGAGCATTCACCTCCAGTGCTCATGCAATCCTCTTTTTTTATCCTCTCTTCAACTTCAGGGATTTCCGCAACTGCTTCACTTTTAGTTTTCATGACTTCCTCCTTGGATTCTGCTGTTAAGTTAAGCTACCCAATTTCCATGCCAAGGTCACGCTTCAGGATATTTTCTTCGCAGACAAGGTCATGAAGTATACCCGAATCATCTGTCCTTTCAATTGCTCGCTCGATTTCCTGAAGCCTCAAAAGCTTCTCTCTTTCCGACATTTCAGCCAAGCGGATCACCTCCCTGAGATATTTCTTATTCTGTTTTTGATAAAGTACTCAACAGTAATTCTTTCATCCGCAGTTCCTCTGACATTGTCACTTTTTGAAACAAAGAGCTGCAACTTCTTCAAGTTTTCAACGTCGCTTATCTTCCTGGATAGCTACTCAACCCGACGCACATCCACTTCTTCTTTAAACAAGATATCCATTTCCATAATTTCCTCCAGTATAAGAAGTGAGCTGCGAAGACTTAAAGTGTTCATTTGTAAAAAAACTCATCCTGATCCAATAAAGCAAAAAAACCAGCTTTCGCCGGGTTCTTTTCATATTCCTGTTTTTTTCTAAAACTTTATGAAATATTACCCAACGAAAATTTGCCTCCGACCAGGAGAATAATGAGTGCAAACAGCACAATCACAAATTTTGTTGAGTTATTTTTCATATATCATCATTATAAACGCATTTTATGACTTGTCAATAGCAATGAATTTAGATAACAAGCTCGTATCTTGTATCGCGTATCTTGTATATCGTATTTTATACATTGTATTTATACACAATACATAATACTAGATACTTTATACATGCATCATTCCACACTCAATCCGCTCGGGGAAGCAGGAGCAGCGACATCAAGAATTGGGTCGCTAGTGGTAATCACAACATCATCAATCTGCACAGGATAACTGACATTCTCAGTGTACAAATGTGAACCCACATGATGATTATCCATTAATTCAACATAGTTCCA
>CAZAJN010000050.1:0-9315 GCA_964485555.1 uncultured Bdellovibrionales bacterium | reverse complement strand
CAAATTGGCGACATCCTGGCTTTGCGGGAAATTGATAATGAGCGTAATTATACCGGGAGAATTATTGAAAAGGAAATTACCTATGTGATCAAAACAAAGAATCTTAAAATGTTTCCGGTTGAAGATGTCGAAAAATTTGGCTATCAAATAATTTCATTTAAATAATTATGGTAAAAATAACAAAACAAGTTTTTGAAGAAGAAATTGCAATGTGCGCAAGACATTTTCAGAAAAAGCAGTGTTGCGCTTGGGGAAAGTGTGAGAATTGCGGCGTGCCGCTTTTACTCCAAAAATTATTCAAAGATGAAATCATCGAAGACGCAGAAGCTGTTAAAAATTTCAAAAACAACATACTTAGTTAATCTTGTACGCTTCACTTCTATACATCTATATATAGAAGTGAAGCGTTGCAATGGTGATTATGTCAAAGGTTAAATTTTATTCCGTTGGAAGAAAGGAAAAATACAAAATAATTGGAGAGCTTTTTGAAATTGTTGCCAGCTTGAAAAAAAGCAGGAATCCCTCGATTTTCTTACGGGCTTGTTTACTGCAAGTGAAACTCTTATGATCGCACGGAGAATTCAAATTGCAAAAATGCTTGCGAATGGTGCTAGCTATGATGAAATACGTTTAAAACTTAAGGTTGGACATTGTACAATTGCGACTATTGAGCATTGGCTACAAAGAGAAGAAAAACGGGATTTTTTAATTAAGAAACTAATACAATTAGAAAGTAAGGAAATTGGAACAAAAAATTATTCCGACAGTCTTTTGGATAAATATGCACACCATCGCTTTGTAAAAAACTTATTCAAATAAAATTTAGGAGTCAATAATTAATACTACTATACATCTATATATAGAAGCGACATTTTTATTAGATGAAGAAAGATGTTTGGTGGTGTTGAGGTTAAAAATTATATGAAGAAGGTTTTAGTTTTTGGAACATTTGATATTTTTCACGAGGGTCACAAGGATTTTTTGAGACAGGCGAGAGAGCATGGGGATTTTTTGCGTGTTATTGTGGCGCGCAATGCGACGGTTTTGAAAGTTAAGGGGAGGTTGCCGAGATTTTCAGAAGGGGAGAGAGTGAATGTCATCAAGAAAAGCGGATTGGCTGACGAAGTTTTTCCTGGCAGTCTGGATGACAGATACGGCGTGCTGAGAGATTTCAAGCCGGATGTTGTTTGTCTGGGATATGATCAGTCTCAGTCGATTCCGGAACTTCGCAGAAAACTTGATGAATTAGGTCTATATAGGACTAAAATAATCCGACTTAATCCCTATGAGCCTGAAAAATATAAATCTTCGATACTAAGGAAGGCGCTTGACTCATAGTATTCTTTGGGGATATAATTTGACGTTGATATTATCGAATATCGGGATGCAATCGAAAGATTGATTTGTTGGGAATCCTCAATAAATTGGTGGCCAACCCCACTCATCCCGCCCATATTGAAAGGCATCGCAGAAATTGCGCATGCCTTTTTTATTTGATGAAATATTTTTTCCAGGCCTTTTGTAATAAATGTTGTGGTCCGTAGCTTAGTGGCCAGCCTCGACTCACGGAGACAACTGTTTGTCGACGCTAGGCGGGCAGAGCGACTCTCAGGGTGATACGGAAAAGCATTGACTGGGAGATGTTGTTGTCAGTCAAGGCACTTTCGTTTGAGAGCATGGTACGTTAGTTCGAATCTAACCGGACCGTCAAGTAAAAAAACATTTCCCCGGGAAATGTTTTTTATATGGCTTGCTTGTAATTTTCCACTTCTTCGTAATTGTCAGCATAACCTGTTTTTTCAGTAGGGTTGATTTTTTGTGAAGGTAGTCCGCTGATTATTTTTTCATGCAAGTTTTCTTCCAGGAAGTCTTCAATTAGTTCAAGTTCCATGCGTCGCTGTTTTTTGTATTTGGCATCCTGATGCGAAGCGCTCATGGTTCTAACTTCGTGCAGATATGCAGAGTTCATCTTCGAAAGTTCATCTTTTATCCATAAGGCTGTGATATCCGGCAGAATTTTACCTCTCTTGGCGTCATCAATCAGAAAAGCAAGGATGCGTAACATCGGTTGCTTATGATGATATGAACGACCACCATTCAGCGCATGTTGAACATCTGCAAGATGCAGAATTGTTGAAGAAATTTCAATGCTGATGTGAAGTATTGAAAGTGAAACAGGTTTTTCTCCAAGTTTCTTGTCCTTGTGATTATAATTATGATGATTGCCGGCAAGCATCGACTCAATCACGAATCCTAAGTTTTTCAGTATTTCTTCGGAACCTTTCTCATGAAGCTCCATGATTTTTTTGAGCGGTTTGTTGGGATCAAGACCCATTTCTTCGAATTGCTCAAGTTGCTGCTTATTCAGGATGGACTTGATCGGAACAAAATCAACCGCTCTGATCCTGTTTTCTTCAAAGAAATCTGCCAAGGCATCGGGATCATGTCTGATGTCATCTGTTATTGTGAGCCCTCGCTCGTCAAAAATTCTTATGAAAATTTCATCTTTTTCATTCTCATTTAGCATTGCTAATCCGATAGCCCATTCATGATCAGTGGTTTCATTTCTAAGTATGAATTCTGGAATTGCCATTTTGCCGACATCATGAAAGAGGCAGGCGCGATAAAATTGTTCAAGTGTCGCACCTTCCTGTTGTATTTCAATTCCTAATTCTTTCAATCTTTTTTCAATTTTTTCTTTTGCCACCAGATAGGTTCCAATGGAATGCTCAAGCGTTTCTTTATTAAAAAGTTTGATTCCTGTCAGAATCTTCCAATCCTTATTATTTAAAAACGTAGCGGAGGATAATTGTTCGCCGTATTCTTCTTTGGTTTTATTTATTTCCTTTTCAAATTCAAGATCGTGAACTTTTTCATTGAGCAAGAATTCCGAGATTTCCTTGATCTTTCCGGATTTGAAGAGTTTTTTGTTTGCCTCGGATTGTTGTTTTATTTCCGTGGCAATGTGCAATTTCCTGTTTTCTTCCAGGATGGGGTTTGCGGTAAACTTTCTTGCTGAATATTTCGCATCAAAAGGTCTGAGTGGCATTTTTAAGGCTGAAGGTGCTTGATTTTCTTTTTCCTTAACTTCTTCATTATTAGCAATAGCTTTGTATTCTATGAAAGGCAATGATCCAAACGGTATCTTTTTATCATGCGGATAAAACCTAGCACTCTCAGCCTTTAAAACTGAATCTGTGTTAACTTCTGTTTTAGCGACAGAATCTTCTTGTTCAAGAAAATGATGCTGGAATTTTTGTTCAAATGAAGGCATATTTTTTTTATGTTTCTTTTTCTATAGTATACTCTAAAAGTAATTTTGGTTCCAGGTATTTTTACAAAAAGAAACCCCATCATGAAGACTGGGGTTGTTCGGTTGATTTTTCGGATGATTCCGAAATTTTTTTTCGAGGAAGGGCTGAATCGCGAGCGAGTCTCGCTTTTTCTTCCTGTATTCCCTCAAGTAGTTCACTTTCCGAAAGTGATGCTCCTGCATATGCCATATGCGCCCCTCCTTTTGTAGAAACTAACTCATTGGTACTTTCTACTATTATACACCTTTTTGATAATAAAGTCAAGGCTAAAGTTGCGCACTGTTTCAAATTTCACACCAATGCTGGATTATGGCTTGCTTTAAGCATGAAATAGGGCTAAAATTGATATATGAATCAGGACTACTAAAGATTAATTTTTCAAACAAAATGTTGGATATAAAATTCATCAGAGAAAATCAAGAACAAATTAGGGATGCGATTGAGAAAAAGAATATAAAATTGGATTTAGCAAAACTTTTAGAGGTGGATCAAAGGCGATTGGAGTTGATGCAGTCCGTGGAGGATTTGAGCGCGCAGAAAAATGCTCTCAACAATGCTATCTCTCAAGCTAGAAGTGACAGTGATAGAAATGAAGCTATTGCTAGGGGTAAGGCAATCAAAGAGCAAATTGAAGCAATTGAGCCAGAATTTCAGAAAACAAAACTTGAATTTGAAGAGCTGATGGTGAAAGTGCCGAACATCATTTCTGAAGACACTCCTTTTGGAAAGTCAGATGAAGACAATGTTGAAATTGAAAAAAAGGGCGATGTTCCGACATTCGATTTTGAAATCAAAGATCATATCCAACTTGGGAAAGATTTGGATATTTTGGATTTGGAAAAAGGAACAAAGGTTGCAGGCTTCCGCGGATATTATGTGAAAAATGAAGGAGTGAGTTTGATGATGGCGCTGATGATGTATGCGACCAATAAAATGATCGAAAAAGGATATTCTCCGATGATTCCGCCGACGCTCGTGAAAGGTAGTGCGCTTTTCGGAACGGGATATTTCAAAGGCTTGGAATATGACAGCAACGTGGATGAAGTTTATGAAGTTGCTTCTGGCGACAAGGAAGCTGACGGAAAGGATAGCAAGGAAAAAAAGTTCCTGGTTGGAACCGCTGAAGCTCCGCTTTGCGCATATTTTGCAGACGAAACTTTGAAAGAATCTGATCTGCCGATCAAGCTTTGCGGATATTCCCAGTGTTATCGCAGTGAGATTGGATCTTATGGAAAAGACACTAAAGGGCTTTACCGTGTGCATGAATTCCAAAAAGTTGAACAAGTGGTTCTGATGAAAGCTGACGTTGAAGAATCCATCAAGATGCATGACGCAATGCTGGAAATTTCTAAAGAAATCCACATGGAACTTGGACTCCCATATCGCGTGCTCAAAATTTGTTCCGGCGACATGAGCGCAGGAAAATTCAGAGCATATGACATCGAAGCTTGGATGCCTTCACGTGATGGTTACGGCGAAACAGGATCAGCTTCAAACTTTTTGGATTGGCAAGCAAGAAGGCTCAATGTTAAATATGTTGATGCTAACGGCGAAAAGAAACATGTCTTCATGCTTAACAACACCGTGCTTCCATCCGCGCGCCCATTCATTGCAATCCTGGAAAATTTCCAACAAGCCGACGGCTCAGTTGTGATTCCAGAAGTGCTTAGGAAATATATGCCGGGAAATCTCGAAAAAATTGAGAAGAAGTAAATTCTATAAAATAAAAAATGTGATCACGAAAATAGGACATCGTGGGGCAATGGGATATGCACCAGAAAACACGCTAAATTCATTTGCCAAGGCTCTGGATTTAGGAGTTGATATGGTGGAGTTGGATGTGTATATTTCTATTGACGGAGAATTGGTGGTTATACATGATGATAAGGTCGACAGGACAACTGACGGAAAGGGATACGTTATAGAAAAAACATTTTCGCAGTTGAGAAATCTTGATGCTGGAAACGGACAGAAAATTCCGACACTAAAAGAAGTCTTTGATTTAGTAGATAGAAAGGCTGAAATTAATATAGAACTTAAGGGTTCAAATACCGCCCAATCAGTTTCCGTATTAATTGAAGAGTATGTAAAAGAAAGAGGATGGAAATATGAAGATTTTTTAGTCTCTTCTTTTAATCATTATGAGCTCAAAAAATTTCACGAATTGATCCCGGAAATTAGAATCGGAGCATTGATAACTGGAATACCGGTGGGCTTCGCGGAATTTGCAGAAAGAGTTAATGCCTGGTCGGTTAATTTGTGCATGGAATTTATTAATAAAGAGATGGTTGACGATGCTCACGCAAGGGGTATGAAAGTTTTTGTCTGGACAGCGAATGATTCTGATGACATTGAAAAAATGAAGTTGTTGGGGGTTGATGGAATCTTTTCAAATTTCCCAGACAGACTTTAAGATTTTTTATTGTAAAATAAATTCATGAAACTTTATCACGGTTCAAAAAATAAACTCGATACTGTTGAAAGAAGGCAGGCAGGAAATCCAAAAAATCTGGATGTTCCTGAAAAAGAATTGTTGAATGCTATTTATTTGACACCGAATTATGGATTCGCTTTAGCATGCGCAGCACGGCCAAATGGACTGACTAGAATGGATAGTAAGAATATGACCATTGAATTCGGAAGCCCAGAATTATTTGATCCTGAAGAAGACGTTTATGTTTATGAATTTGATATTGAAAATATTCCAAAAGAAAAGGTGATATATGTTGATGATTTGCAATATGCTGTGGATGCTGATGAGTTGAGAGTTTCGAATAAATTTTCTCACAAAGCAAAAGATGTCCAAGAATATTATGAGATAAAAGAATTGAAAGAGAATCCAGAAGAGATTAGGCAGGAATTTAAAATGAGATGAGTATGAAAAATTTCAAACTAGAAAATAATTTAATCGGAGCAGAGAATTGGCCGGAGATTGCCAGTGTGTATGTGGCTGGGAATAAAAAGGCGATGGCGCTTAATCCTGAAAAGGATGAGGAGTATAATGAAGCAGTGATTCAGTCTTGGGATAAGATCGTTGTTTTGCATGTCATGGCTCCGAAGCCGACAAAGTTTTGTATCGGTTTTACGGACAAATTTGTGACCAAATATTTGAAACACGAATTTGAGACACGCCCGCCAGCTGGCGGATTGAAATTTGCCATGCGCGTGGGACCGAAGAATTTTCAAATACTAGCTTTGCCGAAAAATATTGAAGACAAGATTCTTTTGGAGGCTGTGGAATATACCACTGAAAATGATGAGAAGTATAAGGATTTGATTTTAATTTGAAAAGTTATCCACAGCTAGGATTGATGTATTTTGTTATAGTGATATAATATCACTATAACATCATAATAAAAATACAATGAGAGAAAAAATGTCTGCAAAAGGCGGATCAGCCTTTGGCGGAGACACAACAAAAATCGTGCTGTTTCAGAACAAAGAAATTAGAAAAGTATTGCATGATGGTGAGTGGTGGTTTTCGGTAGTGGATGTAATTAAGGCTCTTACTGATAGTGTTGATCCTCGTGATTATTGGTACAAGATGAAAATTCGCGTAAATGAAGAGGAAGGATTTGAACCGTCGACAATTTGTCGACAGTTGAAATTAGTCGCACAGGATGGGAAAAGGCGTGAAACTGATTGTGCTAATACAGAAGGGATGTTCCGCATTGTTCAATCGATTCCATCTCACAAAGTGGAGACAATCAAGAGATGGCTGGCAAAAACTGGATTTGAAAGAGTGCAAGAAATTGAAAATCCGGAATTGGCAACCAAAAGGACAAAAATATTGTACAAGCTCAAGGGATATAGCGATGATTGGATTGAAAAGCGGATGCGCGGGATTGCGATTCGCGAGGAATTGACTGATGAATGGCAAAAGCGTGGGGCGCGCGAGCAAAGAGATTATGAAATTTTGACTGCGGAAATTTCCAAAGCAACTTTTGGAATAACCCCAGATGAATATAGGAAATACAAGGGATTGAAGAGGGAAAATTTGCGCGATCATATGGACGACTTTGAACTTATTTTCACGATGCTCGGTGAGCGCTCAACGACAGAAATTCATCGCACGGAAAATTCCAAAGGAACTGCCAAGCTTAAATCTGATGCGAAAGCCGGCGGAGATATTGCAGGCGGTGCGAGAAAAAATCTGGAAAAGAGATTAGGGAAATCGATTGTTTCAAAAGATAATTATTTGAAAAAACCGCAGGATAAAAAGTTGTTGAAATAAAAATATGAGCGAAGAAAAATTTATTCGACTGAACATTGCATTTAGGATGCCTGAGGAAGTTGCGAAAGCTGCAATGAAATTGAGCAGAAAAATTGCGGAAGGTGAAGACGTATATTTTATTTTAGATGGAATTGAATATTTTCCGCATGCAACAAATTATGCGGTGGAGTATCCTGAAAAAAATTTGGATAAGGTTATCGAGGCGGTTGAAGGATTAGTAGCTGAATTTTACGCATTAGAGTTTTCTTTCACTGAAAACGTGGCCGAACAAGGTTGGGTTGGTGTTCACTTTGACTATTCCCAATCATTGAGAAAAGTTCACTGTGCATTTATTGAAAAATTGAGCCCACTTAGAGAAAATAGAATTAGGGAAAATTTTGAAGATATTGGGACTTTTTCTTCCGAAGAAGAGCAAGAAAATATTGCCATGCATGGACATCCCTGGATTTTAAATTTATATACGCCACATTTGACAATAACTAAATTGAAAAATGATGAAATTGCTGAGAAGGTTGCAAGGGAATTGATGTGGCCAATTGAAAATTTCAAAGTAGATACTGTCGGTATTTTTATTGGGGGTGAACATGGGACGTGCAGGAAATTGATCAAAGAATTTAAAATGAAAAAATAATGTTATGGAACTTACTATTTCAGACAAAAACATCGGAAAAGAGGTTGTAGGATACATTCTTTGCAGATATCTTTCACAAAAAGCGAAGGAGGAGGTCGCAAAGGTGCAGAAAATAATTTCCGACAATTTTGGCGACGACGTTTGGCTTTCTCCGTTGGACACGCTCCATGTCACGTTAATGGATTGGCTTGCTCCATTCGTGGATTATGAGCAGGATAAAGACGCGTTGTTCGGGGATATTTTTGATCAATATGACAAAGCAATAGGAGTTTCCGTTTCTAACAGGGGTACTATTGATGTCAGTTTTAATAAAATCGTGGTTACCGATTCGGCTGTGATTTTGGTCGGTGATGATGGCGGAGTATTTAATGATATTAGGAGGGATTTCTTGGAAAGCGTTGAACTGATTGCGAACACAAAGCGGCCACCGCAAATCGTGCACTCGACGATATGCAGATTCGTGAAAGAATTGCCGATTGCTGAAGTCGAGTCGGCACTGGAAGATGTGAAAATAAGATTCAACGAAAACGTGAACAGTTTCGACCTTGTGCGGGCAACAAAATCTCCAATGTTGGATTTTTCAATTATGAAAACATATGATTTATGAAAAATTTTAAACTCGAACACAATTTGGTTGGAGCGGAAAATTGGCCGGAGATTGCCAGTGTGTATGTGGCTGGGAATAAAAAAGCGATGGCGCTTAATCCTGAAAAGGATGAGGAGTATAATGAAGCAGTGATTCAGTCTTGGGATAAGATCGTTGTTTTGCATGCCATGGCGCCGAAGCCGACAAAGTTTCATATCGGTTTTACGGATAAATTTGTGACCAAATATTCGAAGCATGATTTTGAAACTGATTTAAAATTTGCCATGCGCGTGGGACCGAAGAATTTTCAAATACTAGCTTTGCCGAAAAATATTGAAGACAAGATTCTTTTGGAGGCTGTGGAATACACGACTGAGAATGATGAGAGGTATAAAGATTTAATTTTGATATAGAATATGAACAATATATTTATTATCTCAGGTTATGGAATTCCAAAAGATATATTGGAAGACGAAAATTATAACATCTATTTGAAAATGGCTTTTAATTCTATTTTTGATATTTCTACAAAAGAAAAGACTGCTCCGGT
>CAZAJN010000049.1:0-3251 GCA_964485555.1 uncultured Bdellovibrionales bacterium | reverse complement strand
ATAAACTTAAAATAATCTTCGTGACTTACGCCCTTACCCCTTTTTTTCTTTCTGGCCCATATGCAGCGAGAGCGAATCGGGGCTTTTGAATGATGAGTATTTTATTCAAAAGCGTGCCAGAAAGGAAAAAATGAGTAAGTGCGTAACTCCTTTAGTTATTGTTTCTTATTTTTTTTGGTTATTGAAATATTTATAATTTCCTAAGAAATTATAAATATTTCGCAGTCCAACTTTTCTTGTCTTTCTTGAGCTGATCGGGCGTGCCTTCAAAAGTCAGATATCCGCCAAGGTCTCCGCCGTCCGGCCCGAGTTCCAAAACCCAGTCGGCGTCGCGCACGACATCAAGGTTATGCTCAACCACGATCACACTGTTTCCCTTATCAACCAACGCATTGAGAACTTGCAGAAGCCTTCTGATGTCATCGAAGTGAAGTCCGGCTGTCGGCTCATCCAAGATGTATAAGGTTGATCCGGTTGATTTGCGCGCAAGCTCAGTGGCAAGTTTTATCCTTTGCGCTTCTCCGCCTGAAAGATTAGTGGCGCTTTGTCCGAGTTTCAAATATCCAAGTCCTACATCCTCCATGGTTTTAAGCTTTTCCGCAATCAGCGGATGACGCGCAAAAAATCTGAGTGCCAGGCGCACATCCATGTCCAAGATCTGAGCCACATTGAATCCTTTGTATTCTATTTCCAAAGTCTTCTTAGAAAACCTTGTTCCATTGCAAGCTTCGCATTTCACATACATGTCAGGCAAAAGATGCATTTCAATTTTCTTTGATCCTTCTCCCTGACAAACCTCGCAGCGTCCGCCTTTCATGTTAAAAGAAAAACGGCTGGCAGTGTATCCCCTGTTCTTAGCTTCTTCAGTGGATGCGAACAGATCGCGCACATGCGAAAACACTCCAGTGTAAGTCGCGGCGTTCGAACGAGGGGTCCTTCCGATCGGATTCTGATTGATGCTGATGACTTTTTTCACATGTTCAAAGCCTTTTATCTTATCGTGTTTTCCCGGAAGATCTTTCGTGTTGTAGAAATGCCTGGAAAGAGCTTTGGCTAGAATGTTTTTTACCAAAGTCGATTTTCCACTGCCTGACACTCCGCAGATCGCTACGAATTTTTCCAACGGAATTTTGACATCGATGTTTTTGAGATTGTTTTCTTCCGCTCCTAATATTTCAATGAATTTTCCGTTTCCTTCTCGATATTCCTTCTTGTCAGAAACTTTTTTCTTTTTGGAAATGTATTGTGCAGTCAGATTTTTTGACGCCAACAATTTCTTGTAGTCACCTTCGAAAACCACTATTCCTCCTTCCTCCCCTGCGCCTGGTCCCATGTCGATGACCCAATCGGCAGCTTTGATGATGCTTTCATCATGTTCAACGACGATCAATGAATTCCCCACATTCTGAAGAGCCTTGATTGTGGCGATCAACTTCTCCGTGTCGCGGCTGTGAAGTCCGATCGATGGTTCATCCAAAACATAGACGATTCCCATGAGCTGGGAATTGAGTTGCGCCGCTAAACGGATTCTTTGCGCCTCTCCGCCTGAAATCGTCTGCGCGCTGCGTCCAAGATTCAGATATTCCAAACCGACATTTTCCAGGGCCAAAAGGCGCTGCAAAATTTCGCGCACGATAGGTTTTGCAATGGTTTTTTCCTGAACGCTCTGCATCCACTTTTCATTGTTTTCAAAAAATTCTCGCAAATGAGTCACACTCATGGAAACCATATCATAGATGGTTTTTCCTTGCACCTCCACTGCCAAGAATTCCTTTTTCAGACGCTTTCCTTCGCAAGCCGGACAAGTTTGCGCAGTCATATATTTTTCAATTTCAGTTCGCACATAGTCAGATTTGGTTTCCATGTATTTTCTTTCAAGCATCGGAATGACGCTTTCAAATCCGTCGATTCCATACAACACTATTTTCAACTGCGCAGGGGTCAGCTTTTTCACGGGTGCGCTCATGGAAAATTTGTATTTCTTGGCGATCTCTTTCAGTGCCAAAATCTGCACGCTCTGTCCAGAAATCTTGCCTCCGGATTTGCTCCATGGCTGAATCGCACCTTCCAAAATTGAAAGATTTTTGTTCGGAATAATAAGTTCTTCATTGACTTTCAAGGTATAGCCAAGTCCCGAGCAAGTGTCACAAGCTCCTTCCGGAGAATTGAAAGAAAAATGACGAGGCGTCACCTCTTTTATTTTCACTCCGCATTCGCTGCAGAAAAAATCCTGATTATATGAACGCTCCTCCACATTGTCAAAAAGAATTTTTATTGAATTTGATCCCATCTTCATGGCTGTCTCAATCGAATCCATCATTCGCTCAACATCGGGTTTCTTCTTGTCCAAAACGATGCGATCGATTACCATTTCAATATCAGTTTCAATTTCTCCATCGCCAAGCATCATGGCTTCCGCCACCGTGAACATCTTTCCATTGAAACGCACGCGAGCATATCCAAGCTGCTGAATGTGCTTGAGTAAATCTTTGCCAACCGCGGTTTCTTTCGGTTTAGCCAAAATTGCAACCTGAGTATGATGAGAAAAAGTAAGAATTTCATCCAGAATTTCCCGATTGCTTCTTTTCTGCATGGAAGTTCCGCATTCAGGGCAATGCAGCACGCCAATCTTGGCGTACATGATCCTGAGATAATCATAGACCTCGGTCAAAGTTCCCACTGTTGAACGCGGCGAACGGGAAACACTTTTTTGATCGATGGAAATCGGTGGCGAAAGATTTTCTATCTTGTCCACGTCAGGCTTGACCGATGGATCCAAAAAATTTCTAGCAAAAGAAGACAAGCCCTCCATGTAGCGACGGTTTCCTTCGGCGTAGATTGTGTCGAATGCCAAAGAAGATTTTCCAGAGCCGGAAAGTCCCGTGATCACTACGAATTTATCACGTGGAATGTTGACATCAATATTTTTAAGATTGTTCACGCGGGCGCCTTTGATAACTATCTCATTGCTATTGCCGGTTGATGCTGTTTTTTTGGAAGCCATATTTATTTCATGAATGATGAATTATGAATCAGGAATCATGCATAAAAAAGAAAAAGTGTGTTCACTATAATTCCTGATTCATGATTCTTGATTCATTGCTATTTGCTAATGAAAAATGGTAGCAGAAAAATCACCAAAAGTAAAGGGATCGTTCTAGATCATATTAACTGTTACTAAGAGTATAGCGGATAGATCATAATTGGGTTACCGTAATCAAATATGATTATGGCAACAAAAAACGACATAT
>CAZAJN010000048.1:0-12490 GCA_964485555.1 uncultured Bdellovibrionales bacterium | reverse complement strand
ATATGTCGTTTTTTGTTGCCATAATCATATTTGATTACGGTAACCCAATTATGATCTATCCGCTATACTCTTGGTAACAGTTAATATGATCTAGAACGTCCTGTTGACATTTTGAGCTATTGGGTGTATAATGGATGTATAAGTGAATACTTCTTGAATTATACCTTGTTTAAAGCTTTTTTCTTCAAAAATACAAATTATCAAGCTTTCAAGTCCAATAAGTTCTCTTTTTAAGAGTTTTTTTCTAGTGTATTTGTTTTGGTTTGTCTTGAGCTTATGTCTTAGGGATGAATCATGTTTTTGCTGACGCGCATGTCAACACATCATTTTTCAAGCGCATAAGTCTTGTTCTCATTGAATTTCAGGGGATATGGTGGAATTGGTAGACACGCTAGATTCAGGTTCTAGTGGTAGCAATACTGTGAGAGTTCGAGTCTCTCTATCCCCACACTCATACGTTTCTCGTTTTGTCTTTCATGGGAGTTACGCGTTTATGTCGCGAGGTTTCATACAAAATTATTTTTTGCTTGCCTTTCATTCCGCTACGCTCCATGCGGAAGCCTGCCTGCCGCCTGCCTATCGGTAGACAGGGCAGGCAGGCCGCAAAAAACAATTTAGCATGAACTGTCAATTGCGTAAGCCCTATCTCAATCGAAAAATGTATTAATTCCGCAGTGGCGGAAAGGTTTCGGAAATGAAAATTCCGTTCTAATTAAAAATTAATTTCTTTATTATCGCTGTATATTAAATTGTTTCAATATTGTAACAATATAGCGAACATAACGATTAAAATCTATGTTTAAAAAACAAGAAGGCGCTAAGACCGCCCATGCTGTTTCGGAGCAAGGAAAAAAACCGAAAAGACAAGGGAAGCCTCGCAAGAGTTCCCACAAGCAACTGGCGCCTCAGGGCAACGTGCTTAGCAACAATTTGCGCATCACTCCTATGGGAGGAAATGAAGAAGTTGGTCGCAACATGACCATGTTTGAATATGGCGGAGAAATCATCATTCTGGACATGGGAATTCAATTTCCAGAAGAGGACATGCCGGGGATTGACTATATCATCCCAAACATCAGCTATTTGAAAGGTAAGGAAAAGAATGTCAAAGGCGTTATTCTGAGTCATGGACATCTTGACCATATTGGAGCTGCTCCGATATTGCTGAAAGAATTGGGCTATCCACCAATAGTTGGACGCGATCTGACTTTGGCTTTGGTCAAGAAAAAAATGGAAGACTATGACAAGAATTCAGCTCAGAATCTGAAAGTCATCAGAGTTAATGCGATCACTGACAAGATAAGACTCGGAAAATTTGAAATTGAATTTTTTGATGTGGAACATTCAGTCATGGATGCGGTCGGTGTCATCATCAAGACTCCGGATGGGACAGTGATCCATCCTGGAGACTGGACGATGGACAAGCACCCGACTGATCACACAATGGTGACTTATGACCATCTTTCCAAACTTCCTTCGCCAAGGATTTTGATGTTGGAAAGCTTGGGAGCAACTGACACACGTCCGACTCAGAAATCAGAAGTTGAGATGTACAAGAATTTGGACATGTTGGTCAACAATGCCAGGGGCATGGTGATCATTGGAACATTTTCTTCCCAGATCAAGCGTATCGGAAAAATCATCGAATATGCTGAAAGCATCGACAAGAAAGTTGCGTTGGATGGATATAGCATGAAGATGAACATTGAGATCGCCAAAGAATTGGGATACATCAAGGCTCACAAGAAGACTTTGATTTCTGTTAATGATATTTCCAAATATCCAAGGAACAAAGTTGTGGTTGTCTGCACAGGTGCGCAAGGGGAAGGAAACGCAGTGCTTTCAAGAATTGTGAACGACGAACATCGTTTCATCAGGATCATGAAGGAGGATACTATAATTTTCTCTTCATCGATCATTCCTGGAAATGAAAGGACTATTCAACGGTTGAAAGATGATCTTTATCGAAAATGCGACAATGTTATCCATAGTGACATCTTGGATGTTCATACTAGTGGACACAGTAACGCGTTTGATATTAAGGACATTATCAGCCAGATTAAGCCTGACTATTTCTTGCCGGTATATGCTAATCACTACTTTTTGAAAGAAGCTTCCAAGCTTGGACAAGAAGTAGGTGTTCACAAGGACAACATCTTTGTCTTGGACAATGGAAATCAGCTTGAATTCCACGAAGGTAAAGCCAAACTTCTTCCAGGTAAAATTGACACCAGTTATGTCATGGTGGATGGTCTTGGCGTGGGAGATGTCGGAGAAGTCGTTCTGAGAGATCGTCAGCTTCTTGCTAAGGATGGTATGTTCACGATTGTGGTCATCATCGATTCTAAAACCAAGAAAATTATCGGAACACCTCAAATCACTTCACGCGGATTCATCTTTGTGAAAGAAAATTTCGACTTGGTCAATGCGACCAAGCGCGTGGTTGAAAAAGTGGTCAAGGAAAAAACTTCCGAAGAAACGGCTATCAATTGGGATTATGTGAAAAACAACATCCGTGAAGCAGTCGGATCATTTCTCTATACTAAAACTGAGCGAAGACCAATGGTTCTTCCGGTTGTCATTGAAGTATAAGGTCAGCTTATTAGGCTTTAGCTTTTTAGCTTGTCAGAAAACCAAAATGCAAAACCCGGCCTGGTGGTCGGGTTTTTATATGAAAAAAAGAAGCCCGCGTGCATTCATTGCACGTGGGCCTTGCTTTATGGTGCTGAGGCTACGGATGGCGATGGGTAAACCTGATCAATAGCATAGCAAATTATTTTTGGGATGGGCATTGTCCTTGACGAAAGAGCGTTCTTTTCGCTGGATTTCGCCAGTTTTTTATTGATACGGGCGACTTCTATTTTTAAGTTGAGATCTGTGCCGACGAATCCTTCATGAAGAGTCAGTCCAAGTTCGAAGAGATCGCTTTTGCTTTCACAGCATTTGAAAATTATTTCAATATTTCTTGATTCAAGATCTCTGATGGAGTCTTTGAAAGTCTGGCGACTGTCATATCCCACTGCAGACAAATAAAACCCAGTTTTCGGATGCTTGAAGATTATGGAAAGGACGCAGATCTCAGTAATATCAGATTTTTTCATATTCTGATCCTCCTTGTCGTGTTCTGATTTTAAAGAAAATCTCCAGCGTGGCCGGAGTGTTTATGGGCTTGGATTATATATTTTTTCGATTTATATAATTTTCTACTCGAAACATTTTCAGCTTAAGAGGTCTTGCTTGCGCAATCGAGGATCATAAAGTGTTTAATTGTCTGAGAATATGCATTCATAATTACATTATGCGTTGCTATGGAAAATGTGTCAACATTTATTCAATTTGCGAAAAATGCCTGTTTAAGGTATTATTTGTATATAAATTTTATTGTTTGGAATTTCAGAAAAGGATATATTTATTTAACATCACATCTATGATTTTCAAATCAGACAAAAAGCGCATTTTTTCAGGAGTGCAACCAAGTGGTAATCTGCATATTGGAAACTATCTCGGAGCAATCAAGAATTGGGTCGAGCTTCAGGATAAATATGAATCAATCTTCTGCGTGGTTGATATGCATGCTATCACTGCGCCGCAAGATCCAGAGATGCTTAGAAAAAAAACTATTGAAATTGCTAAAATATATTTGGCAGCTGGAATAGACCCAAGGAAATCTTCTATTTTTATTCAATCGCATGTGAGTGAGCATGCTGAATTGATGTGGGTTTTAAATACTATTGCGAAAATATCAGAGCTAGATAAGATGACTCAATTTAAGGATAAGGCTCAGAAAACAGGCAGGGAAAGCGCAGGAGTTGGATTGTACGATTATCCAGTTTTGATGGCGGCTGATATTCTTTTGTATGACACGGAGGTTGTTCCAGTGGGAGAAGATCAAAAACAACACGTGGAATTGGCGCGCGATTTAGCTAAGAGATTCAATAGTAAATTTGGCGAAACATTTATTGTACCCGAAGTGCACATCAAAAAGGAAGGGATGAGGGTGATGGGGCTGGATAATCCAGAAAAGAAAATGAGCAAATCCGCTGAATCAATTTATAATCGAATCGAGCTTTTGGATGATGTGGAAACTATCCGCAAGAAAATCAGAAAGGCCGTGACCGACAGTGGATCAGAAATTGTTTATAGTGATGAAAAACCGGCGCTCAAAAATCTGATTAACATACATTCATCTTTTTCTGGAAAGACCCCAAAAGAAATTGAAGCAATCTTTAAAGGAAAAGGATATGGCGATTTTAAAGCTGATTTGGCCGAGGTGATCATTGCATTCCTGCAACCATTTCAAGAAAAATTCAGTAATCTTTCAGATGAGGATGTTTTACGTGTTCTGAATGATGGAAAAGAGAAAGTGCGAAAAATTGCCAAAGAAAAAATGGATGAGGTAAAGAAAAGAGTGGGATTTGTTATTATCAAGTGAAGTCGAGTGAAATGAAAATTAATTTTCATTTCCGAGCGAGCGCAGATATCAAAAGGTATGATACCCCGCAGCTCTGCTATGTGAGCCTAGGGGTTCAGTGCTCTGCCCTGGGGTATAATACCTTTTATTTGATAATATTTTCTTTCAAAATCTTTTTGTGTTATAATTAGGAACATAAGATTAGGAAAGTAAAAATTCAATTTACATGGAAGAAAAAAAGCAGATCTCAAAGAAAATTGTTTTTATTGAGAGCGATGGATTGCTTCGAGCAAAATATGCAGGAGAATTGATAAGGCAGGGATTTGATGTAAAAGAAATTTGTGACGGCAAGGAAGCGTGCGAGTGCATGCAAAAAGCGCAAAAAGAAGGGATTTTCCCTGATTTGGTTATTATGGCGATAGTTATGTCTGGAATGGACGGCTTTGATCTTTTGGAAAAAATAAATTCGCACGATGTGTGTACGAGAATACCTAAAATTGTTTTTACTGATTTAGATAATGAGAAAGATCGTAGTGCAGCTTTTGCGCTTGGAGTTGATGACTATCTGATAAAAAGTGATACAAGTCCGAAAGATCTTGTTAGTGCTGTTAAAAAACGTTTAAACAAATAGAAAAAGTATGGCGCTAGATAAAAAAATTATCATACTCGCAGTTGATGACGATGCTGATTTGTTGGAATTGAATGTCATTGCTCTCAGTGCGAAAGGATTCGAAGTTTTGCAGGCCAAAAACGGCAAAGAAGCTCTTGAGTGGCTTGATCGGAAATCTGCGGAAATAAAATTGATCATTCTCGATATCGTCATGCCTGTAATGGATGGGTTCGAGTTTTTGGAATCAATCAAGAAAAAGGATGACTACAAAAAAATTCCAGTGATTGTCGCTTCAAATCTCGACAGCGAAGCTGATCGCCAGGCCGCGTTTGCTCTTGGTGCTAAGGATTTCTATGAAAAAGTTAAGATAAATCCCAGTCAAATGGCTGAAAAAGTCAAACAGCTGCTGGGGTGATGGTTTTTGTTTCCTGCTTCTTGGTATCTCGGGTATGATATTTGCTGGGCATTGATTCATTTTGATTGATGTCATATGTTGCGATAGCGCAGTTTTTACTTAGATGAATAATTATGAAAAGAGGACTTAAAAAAATATTGGGATATTTTCCACAATGTGTGCAGGAATTTTTCGAGATGATTTTGAGCGGAGCGGCAGAATATCACATCAAGGTTTCCAAGTCTGGGCGACAAAAATATCGTTCTTACACACAGCTCAAGAGGCACCAGAAAAATGTCAGAAGATTTGTTGCGGCAGTTTTCTTGGTTTTAGCATCATTGATTGTCGGCGTGCTGCTTGGGCCAGTCTTTTTTCCCCAGCCTGCTGAATCTGAGGTGTACATTCCAAATGGAAAAGGTGACATCTTGGTTGGGAATGTTTCACGCAATCAAGCCACTGTGATTTTCAAGACTTTGGATGGCGCAAATGGCAATGTTCCTTTGGCAACAACCGCGGTGGTGGAATTTTATGAAGATGAGAATTATACTGATCTGGCACGTCGAAGTCGGGAGAATGACTATGCAGTTACGCACATCGTTCCTGTGGATTCTCTCCAGGAAGGAAAAATTTATTACATCAAAATAATAGCTAAAGATTCAGCCACACCTGCTCATTCAAATGTTGTGTCTTCATGGGGAGATGGCCATGACCCGATAAAGGTTTTCACGACCGGAGAATTGATTCCAAATTGCGCCGAGAGCAAGAAAAATGAAGATGGTTTTGTCGTTGTTGAATCGATGCTTGCCTTATCTTCGGACATTGAAAGTGAAACAGCCGAAAGCTTGTCAGCTTCCCCTGGGTTGCAGATTGAAAGCGTGCAGAATGAAAACTATCTCCAACCGGGAAACAAGGTGCAATCTATCATATCATGGGTCACAAACGTGCCGGCGTCCACAATGATCACTTATGGCGAGGAAAAATCGGGAGAAAAGAAACAGCTGACAATTTCAAATGACATGGTGATCAAACATGCGGCAATTTTGACCACGTTGAAAACGGGAAGCGTGTATTATTTCACAGTTGAATCGAAAGATGCTGATGGAAATATTGCAAAATCTGAAGAATATTCTCTTCGCACTCCAAGGCAACAAGAAAATGTTATCCAAAAAATAACCAACAATTTCAAGGGTCTTTTGAGGCAGATAAAACCGAGATAAGCAAAGTTATCAGTAATCGGTCATTAAAAATCCCGGGATATCCCTGGGATTTTTTTGAAATATTTACTAGTAGTGTATTGTTATTCCGGATTCCCGCCTCGTGTCGACGAGCGAGCGTCTTCGCGAGTCCAGGCGGGTGATCCGGAATCCAGGATTTAGCACACTATTTATTTTTATGAATCAAATTTATTTTGCATGTTTATTCTTGACGTATAGTTGGATTAACTTTCTTTCCCCCGAAAGAAAGTTACAAAGAAAGCTGCGCACAGATGAAGATACTGTGGCAAGCGCTACGCTCTTCGCTAAAATTTGCACTTCGCTGCGCTGCGTTTTAAAATTTTTTAACGCTCATCACTTGCGCTTTGCCTACGTACTTCATATTGTGCGGGAGAAATGCAATAGGGTAGAAATGCGTAATAAAAAAACAACCATTTTTTAATCTGGTTGCTTTTTTATTTTTGCCGACTAGATCATCCTAAGGCTTCCGTATTTACGCCAGAATTCCAGTCAACTTCGGCATGCTCGTGTAACAAGTCATAAAGATATTTTTTAAGTTCGTTGTATTTCTCTTGTGTTTTTGCTTCAAATTTGATCGTTAAATACGGACCATTTTGAGAATAGCGAACTACAAACATTGAGTCTTCCATATTTAGTCTTACACCATCTCCAGCTCTCTCATCGCTGATAACGTCAGCAGTTGGAAAATCAGTTTTCAAAACCCCGCTTATTTTTTCAATGAGAGCAATTTTTTTATCATCAGCGCATCCAAGCTTTATTTCGGGACTCGAGATGTATTTTGGAAGTTTTGCTACAGTTTCAGAAAGGGTTTGGTTTGTATCTGCTAAATATCGGAGTAATCGGAAAGTTGAATATATCCCATCATCATGATTATAAAAATCAGAAGAGAAAAAGAAATGTCCGGAAAGTTCTCCGATAAAAGCTGCTCCAACTTCTTGGTTTTTCTTTTTCAAAAAGGAATGACCTGTGCGCCACATGAATGGCTCACCACCATTTTCTTTGATTGTATCTTCAACAACCTTTGAACAAAGCGTGTTGTACATGATTTTAGCACCTGGATGACCGCGAAGAACATCGGAAGCGAAGATTGCAACTAAGACATCGTTCCAAATGATTCCACCTTTTTCATCAATAATTCCAATTCTATCTCCATCTGCATCATAGGTGAATCCGATATCAGCACCTTCTTCTAAAACTTCTTTACGGACTCTTTCAGCGACAATTGTTTCCGTTGGATCAGGAGTTCCAAGTGGAAAAGTTGGATCTATGACACAATTTTTCTCTATAACCTCACATCCAATTTGACGAAGCATCCCCGGCACAATTGCGCCAGCAGTTGTATTCCCCGAATCAATTAGAACCTTGAATGGTTTAGATATTGGAAGTCTTCTGCTAACATCTTTGAAATACTCTTCTGATACATCTTGTTTTTCTATTTTTCCTGCAGTCTCACTCTTGTCATAATCCTCTTCCTGTACCATTCTCCGAAGTTCCTGCATTCCGTCGCTCACGAGTGTTTCAGAAAAATCAATGGCAAATTTGAAACCATTAAATTCTGGTGGATTGTGTGAGGCTGTAACAAATGCCCCTCCTTTTATGTTTAGAAAATATTGAGACCAATAGAATGTTCCAACCATATTTAGCCCAATGTCTATTGTATCTATGCCAGCCCAGCTGTATCCGCGCATGAGGGCATCTGCATATTCTTCACTTGTTGCTCTGCAGTCCCTGCCAACGACAGCTTGCATGATCCCACGCCTTTTCATGTAAGTTCCATGGGCCCTTCCAATGTGTTCAACGATTTCTGAGTTAAGATCAGCGCCAACAATTCCACGAAGGTCATATCCTCTAAACATGCTTGGGTTAATTTCCATAAATATTTTTTTAATTAAGAATTAATAAAAAGTGTATTGAAGTGTTATTTTTTTAAAAATATTTTTGCTTCGAGAAAGCCTTTGTTTTGTATAAAATTTTCCATTGATTGCCCGCCTCGCGTCTACGAGCGATCGTCTTCGCGAGTCGAGGCGGGGGCTGAGGGAGGGAAAATTTTGGGTACAAAAAAGAGTGTCGAGGATATTTTTTGAAAAAATGATACTTCAATCATGCTTTTACTACTAACTATTCTAGCAAAAATAAGCTATTTATTCAAGATGGATGTCTTGTTGGAACTTTTCGAGTTCTTTTTGTAGCAGGGGATGTTTGCTGAGGGTGGGACTGTCAGCAAGGGTTTGTTCGGCATAGTCACTGGCGATTTCAATGAGCTTCACATTGGTGATGTGCCTCATGGCTTCATCGGGGATGCCTGATTGGCGCGTGCCGAAAAATTCTCCAGGACCACGCAATTTGAAATCTTCTTCAGCAATATCGAAACCGCTGGAATATTTGACCATGGCTCTGAGCCTTTCTTTGGCTTTGGATGTTCCACTGGAAGTGAAAAGAAAACAATATGATTGATGCTCGCCACGGCCCACGCGTCCTCGGAACTGATGAAGTTGAGAGAGTCCGAATCGGTCAGCGTCTTCGATGATGATGACGCTGGCATTTGGGATGTCGATGCCGACTTCAACAACGGAAGTGGCCACCAATATGTCATATTTTTTGTTTTTAAAATCTTCCATCACAATTTCTTTTTCAGTTGATTTTAATTTGCCATGCAAAAGTCCTAATTTAAGATCAGGAAAAACTTTCTCAGAAAGTTTCTGATGTTCCTCGGTGGCAGCTTTAAGTTCAGTCAGGACTTTTGATTCTTCCACCAATGGAAAGATGATGAAAGCTTGGCGTCCGCTTTTTATTTCATCGCGCACGAAGTCATAGGTTTTTTGACGTGAAGATGCCCCAACCATTTCAGTGATGATAATCTTCCTGTTTTTTGGCATCTCATTGAGAACTGACAGATTCAGGTTGCCGAAAAAAGCCAGCGTCAGCGTGCGAGGGATGGGTGTGGCAGTCATGGAAAGAAGATGCGGAATCTTGCCAGGCAGTCCATCATTTATTTTTTCAATCCCTTGTTGCAAGAAGGCTCGCTGCGCAACTCCAAAGCGATGTTGTTCATCCACGATGACCAATGCCAAGTTTTTGAATTTAACACTTTCTTGAATAATTGCGTGCGTCCCAATGATCACGTTAATTGCGCCTTGTTGCAGCTTTTCTATTAATTCTTTTTTTTGTGAATTTTTGCTAACAGAAAGATTTTTTGAATCATGAATCATGAATTTTGAATTATGTGATTCTTGATTCTTGATTCTTGATTCTTGAACGACCATTTGATACGAATTCGTCAAAAGTCCAATTGATATATCTTGATTGGAAAATAATTTTGTCAGTGATTCAAGGTGTTGCCTTGCCAGAACTTCAGTCGGCGCAAGGATTGCAACTTGAAAGCCTTCATTGGCGGTTGCTAGGCTTGCCATGGCGGCGACGACAGTTTTTCCACTTCCTACATCTCCATTGAGAAGTCTGTTCATTGGCATGGGTTTTTCCAAATCTTTGAAAATTTGAAAGGCTGCTTTTCTCTGTGCGTCGGTCAATGAAAAGGGAAGTGAAGACACGAATTTTTTTATGAAATTCTCATTGAATGCGATTGTCACCGCATTCTGCTTGTCCCAGGCGATCTTCACGCGCTGAGAAGCTATTTGGACAAGATACATCTGCTGAAAAGCAAAACGTTTTTGTGCCAGTTCGCAGTCCCGAATCGTTTTGGGGAAATGAATGAGTTTTATTGCCTGACTAAGATTCGGCAGATGAAGACCTTTGAGAATATTTTCCGGAATAGAATCTTCCATCTCATCCGCATGTTTGATGAGCGTTTGCAATTGCCAACGAATGAAACGTGATGAGACGCCTTCTGTTTCAGGATACACCGGCACAAGTCTGCCGGTGTTGGTTGGTTCCCTTGAGGAAAGTTCCCAGGCGGGATTTGAAAAAAATAAACCCTTCAGATCTTTGGCGACTTTTCCGGAAAGACGCACGCCTTTTCCTTTGGTGAGTGAATCGCTGACATATGGTTGATTGAACCAGACAGCTCTCACAGTGCCGGTCTCGTCGCTGATGTGACATTCGGTGATCATCATCTTTTTTTTCCAGGTGCGCACCAACTTGCTCTGACTCACTTCGCCCATGACTGTCACGGTTTCACCGGCGGAAAGATCTGAAATCAGCGTTCGCTCAGAATAATCCTCATAGCGAAAAGGGAAATGTTTCAAAAGATCCTCAATGGTGATGAGGCCGAGTTTTTCCAAAATCGGAGCATATCTTTTGCCAATTCTGGGAACTTCAGAAAGTTTTGAATCAAGTTTGAACATGATTTCATTATATACAATCAAAAAGGATGTTTCTAGTGATAGTTTTGGAGATAAAAAGTTGCCTTACTTGCGGGTGGTTGGTAGTCAGGCTTGGTAATAGAAAAACCCAGCGTCTGACGGCGACGCTGGGTAATGTATCGTTCAATTTTAGAACATGTTTTGCTGTTTTCTTTTGGGGACTTCTTCGCCTGCCTCTTGTTCTTGTCTCCTGCTCATTTTTATGTACCTGAATCTTTCAAAGCGTTCATCCTGAGCGGCTTTAAGTTGTTGCCGCACCTTTTCAACTGCAGGTGTATCCTTGGGTTGAGGCATGGATCTTGGTTTTTCCCACAAAATTGGTACATTTGCAGACGTCTTTTTTTCGGATATTGCTTGTGCTCCTTTTGCTATGAATTGGGTGCTAGACCCTGAGAAAATGACTTTCAAAACCTAAAAGAACTTGATTGTTTATTACACTCTAAATATAACAAAAAGTCAAGTTCTTTCATCGTGGCTATTGCTTGGCAGGAGGATCTCACTCGCTTCGCTCTTTGAAACCTTTCGGTTTCAATCTTCCACCGCGGGACAACTATCGTTTTCCCGACCCCTTTCCTTGTTCGATTCCTGCCAACTTATGAACTTTTCTTTGTGTGCTTGGCAGGAATCGAACCTGCGACCTTTCGGACCGCAACCGGACGCTCTATCCACTGAGCTACAAGCACATTTGTAAATTGGATATTCCACTAACAAAAGTCAGTATACAATATGCAATAAAAAAAGTAAACACCTTGCTTTAGTGATTGCTGAATGGCGAGATGATCATGAATCACAAATTATGAATCATGATTCTTGATTCATAATTCTAGTCTAAATATGCAGCACTCTCTCAAGTGCATCGATCAGGCTAGGATCCTGTTTGATTTCAGGGATGTGGGTCATCAGAATTTCTCTGATATGCACAGGATCTTCTTCATGTAGTGGGATGTGCACATAGGGAAGCATGGAGGCTTTGGTGTGCAGGCTTATTACCTTGATGTTGGGCTCCTCATAAAAAATCCAGAAGGAATAGATGTTTTCATAGTCATAGAGTTGGTTGTCGGCCAAAACGCCTTTCGAAGTGACGGCAAAATTGACCACTCGAGGATCTTTTTGCAGGTATATGAAACCCACGATGCCGAGCAAGATGAAAGTCACTGCCATGATAGGACTATTGGTGAAAAGGGCATAGAGGATTATTGCTGAAATAAAAATAGCGCCGATCAAATACCATCTGGCGGATTTTTCGTAAACTTCAAATTCCGGCGCTCTCCAAGCGTGCATGATTTCTCCCGAATTGCTGGACACCATGTTTGGTTGTTCGTAATGTTCCTGGTTGTTCATATTTTTGAATTTATCTTTTGTCTAATTTTAGCACAGTAAATACTGCCTTCAAAATGAACATTATTTGTGTCTGATCGAAAGGGCGCTATAGATCATAATTAAAGGTTACCGAAATATATTGGCGAATTTTCAGAATTTTTCATTTGAGTCACCGAAACTTCTTTGTATATCGTAAAGCTT
>CAZAJN010000047.1:0-9319 GCA_964485555.1 uncultured Bdellovibrionales bacterium | reverse complement strand
ATAAAAGATCATTATTCGCCATTGTGGGTGTGGCGATAATATCAGCATCAAAAGTCACAGGATCAGATCCGGGGTTTGGCATTGCAACTGCAATGTTTTCAAAAAGATACACTCTTCCAACAGCTGACAATCCGCCACCTTGGATATTAACAATAGTTTGATTTTCACCATATTCAACCACATTAACATCATTAACTCGTGCTCGATCTTCTGGCGTACTCCAAACATTGATAGCTGTAAACCCTGAACAAATATCAAAAAACTTAAAAATACTTACGTATGATATATCAGCCTCAGTCCCAGTGGGACCAAAATAAGTTGGCGCAAATTTAACCATCATAAAAATATGGATTTTCTTATAGCCACTTTTACCCGTGATACCATCGCCAAAAAATAAACCCATTCGTTGCGCTCCAATGCCAGCCATGGCGCCGTCGCCATTACTATTATCACCTAAATTCATCATCAGAGATTTTCCTAAACTTCCCCATTTGTTTGTTCCATGATCCGCAATGATTTGAGGCCAAGCAGTAATGACAGCGGTCGCGCCGGAAGTAAGACCTCTTAGTGTATTTCCGACATGAAATGAACCCACACTTTGTCCAAAAATAGCATCCTGCAATCTCAAATAAGTCACGCCATCAATGACATACGTTTGTCTATATTCCCAATTGGCGCCCAGGTCATTGGTCACTGTTTCGCCTGCCTGAAAAGGTCCATCGTTGATTGTTTCCACAATGGGTGTGGGGTATTTGTTATTCCAATAGTCCCACTGCCCATCACTTCCATCTAACTTTTTAGGAAGTAGGGAGTGGTCATATACAGTAGCGCTGCCCGTACCAGATGGAAAAAGTCCATTAGCACTCCAGTCCTGCAAATTGTCAAAAGTTTCTACGATATCAAAGTTACTTTCAAGTGTTTGTTGCCAATCAGCCTTGGCAAAATTTGGCAGCATGAAAAATATCGAGAGCAAGAAGAAAATTTTTAGAATCTGTTTTTGCATTTTATTAGTATTTCGTATTTTGTATTTAGTATTCTGCCTGATGATCTTTATACTTGATGGACATTATTGACTTTACGAACTTGATAGACTTGATAGACTTTCCAAATTAATTCCACATTTTTTGTATTTACATATCATACATAATACCAAATACTTTATACTTGAGTTATTCTACACTCAGTCCGCTTGGCGAAGATGGAGCAATAACGTCGGAAGAACTTTGATAAGCGTTAAAATAAGTTGGTCCGATGCGCGAATCATCAATAATGAAATCGTCGATCCAATATCGGCCGTCCAGATTACTACTGGATGCACCCATCCTCCTGTTTCCACCAAGCGTTACTTTGTTGTAATAATGATCAAAAAAGCCTAACTTCGGAATTCCAGTTGCAAAATAATGACCTTTTATATTTCCATCTTTATCATAGACGTAAAGATCAGTTGTTCCGTCCGCATTATCGACTGTTCCGATGTCTGATATCATCTCAATTGCAAACCAATCATTATATGTTCCAGTGTAAACCTTATTTATATCAGCACCGGCAGCAGGATAAAACGCGTCATTATTTTTCATATTAAATGTCCTGTCAACAGATTCATAATAGGTCTGCGGATTGGAATCAGGTGTTATATGATTAGCATCAGCTGATGACAAATTTTCGTCTATAAACACCCTACCAGCATTAGACAATCCTCCTCCAAATAAATTTATAATGGATACATTATTTCCATACTCCGTAGTAGCCTGTTCTGAACCCTGTTCAATACTTATTTGTT
The DNA here is from genome assembly GCA_964485555.1 of uncultured Bdellovibrionales bacterium. GTDB lineage: Bacteria > Patescibacteriota > Minisyncoccia > Moranbacterales > GWC2-37-73 > GWC2-37-8. The sequence goes on along the minus strand of CAZAJN010000047.1, from coordinate 7,539 downwards.
CTGCAGCGGTACCGAAATGATTAATATCAATAAACCCTGAACAAATATCAAGAAATTTGAAAACAGAAAGATAATCCACATCTTCTTGAACCCCACTTGCTCCGAAGAAAAAAGGAGTAAATTTAACCATCATAAAAATATGGATTTTTTTATAGCCACTTTTACCCGTGATACCATCGCCAAAAAACATACCAAGTCTTTGAGCGCCGATTCCAGCCATGGCGCCGTCACTATTATCGTTATCTCCCAAATTCATCATCAGAGATTTTCCTGAGCTTCCCCATTTGTTTGTTCCATGATCTGCGATGATTTGAGGCCAAGCAGTGATAGTGGCTGTTGCCCCTGAAGTAAGGCCTCGCAGGGTGTGGCCTATTTGGAAAGTTCCCACACTTTGTCCAAAAATAGCATCCTTGAGTCTAAGATAAGTGACTCCATCAATGACATACGTTTGTCTGTATTCCCACGTGGCGCCCAGATCATTGGTCACCGTTTCGCCTGTCTGAAACGGTCCATTATTGATAGTTTCCACAATGGGGGTTGGATATTTATTTGCCCAATATCCCCAACGTGAATTGCTGCCATCAAGTTTTTTAGGAAGAAGACTTGGGTCATAAGCGCGAACATCTGTGGCGCTTGACGGAAAAAGTCCATTAGCACTCCAGTCCTGCAAATTGTCAAAAGTTTCCACAATATCGAAATTTGTTTCCAGCTCTTGCTGCCAATCAGCCTGGGTGGAATTGGACAACGTTACAAATATCGCGAACAAAAAAAGAATTTTGGATGCCTGTTTTTTCATGGATCAATTATACCACTTTTTATTAGTATTTAAAATCTTGTATCTAGTGTCTTGTATTTAGTATTTAGTATTTAGTATTTGGTATTTGGTATCTTGTATGTTATCAGCTTTATGAACTTGATGAACTTTACTAACCTGATGGACTTTATGAACTTGATAAACTTTGTATCTTGTATATTGTATATTATATTTTGAATTTATTCATATCTTAGCGCTTCCATCGGAGAAATGCGCGCGGCTTTCTTGGCAGGATATAATCCGAAAATTATGCCGATTGCTCCCGCTACACTAGTTGCCACTATTATTGACCAAAAAGAAATGATGAATTGCCATGAATAACCCAAATATTTGATGACAACGGAAGCTAAAAATGAAATGGTGGTTCCTAAAATTATTCCCAATATTCCGCCGACCAATGTCAAAAACACCGCTTCAATCAAGAATTGAGTGATGATGTGACGGTTGCGCGCTCCAACAGCTTTGCGAAGTCCGACTTCTCTGATTCTTTGCTGCACGGAAATTAGCATGATGTTCATGATGCCAATCCCACCCACCACCAAGGAAATGGCTGCGATTCCGGCCAAAAAATATTTCAAGATATTTGTGATGTTGGTCAACGTTGCCAGCGCTTGAGCCGTGTTGCGCACGGAAAAATCATCGTCGGCAGAATTTTTAATGTTATGCTGAGCTCTTAGGGTATATTCGATGTCAGCCACCGACCTCTCGATCGCATCAGCTGAATCGATCTTGACGCGCATGAAATTCAGATAGTCGATTCCGAGCAAAATTTTCTGCGCTGTTTGAAGTGGAACATAGATCACGCTGTCGGAATTCGTAAAGCCGGCTGATCCACGTTTTTCCAAAACTCCGATGACCTTAAAATTCACATCCTTGAGTGAAAAAACTTTTCCAACAGGATTTTCACTTCCAAACAAATCCGTAGCACGCTGATTTCCAAGCACGGCAACTCTGGAAAGTCCGTCGTCTTCCTCATCTGTAAAAAATCTTCCTTCTCCGATTTCAATTGCTTCAACTTCTGGAAAACTTGCCGAAACACCCTGAAAACTGCTCTGAAAAGAAGAGCTTTCAAAGATGGCCGTGCCAACCCCGGTCACATAGCCGCTCGCAACAGATGCATTGGGAACATTTTTCTTTTGCAAAACAGCTTTGAGGTCATCGAGTTTAAGTGTCGTGATCACAATTCCCAGAGCGCTGGCCGGCGGACCTTTTTCATCCGATGCGCCAGGAAGCACACCCACCAGATTTGAACCGATGCCTGAAACTTGATCGACAATCAACTGCTGCGCGCTAGCCCCAATAGCCATCACGACAATGACTGAAGCAATTCCAATAATGATTCCGAGCATGGTCAAAAAACTGCGGAATTTTGCCGCCATCAGGTTCTTGTAGGATATTTTGATTGGAGCAGATAATTTCATATTATATAGCGACTCGAATTTACGAATTATCATTCGAATGACTCGAATGGAATTCCTTATTAATAACTCTCTGAGGTTTTAAATATGTCGATCTAAAATTCACTATCATACCCAGAGGTAAATGTGCGAATTCCAAATAACGCATCATCTGAAAGTAATCTTCTTTAGTCACAAATTTCTTCGCTTTAAAATCTACAATTATCTTCTCTTCTATTATGAAATCTGGAATATTTCCACTAAATTCCAATTCCTTATAAATATTTTTCAAATCCCTTTCTCTTTGATAATTATATTTTTCTAAATTAAGATACCTTTCAAATAAATCACAGTATTGTCTTTCTAACTTAAACCTACCTAACTCATTATGTACTTTATAAAAAATCCCTGTAATCTCATAGGATAATTCTGGATGATATATATTTTTATTTTTATTTTTAACAAGATGCATAATTTTGCATTTTATTCATTCGAATCATTCGGGTGCAGATTCGAGTCATTCGGGTCGCCTATTTCAACAATTCCCCTTCGCCATCTGCTATCAATCTGTCTTTCACTGGATAATCGGAAATAAGCTCTCCATCTTTCATGTTCAAGATTCTCTTAGCATGCTGAGCGGTGTATGTTTCATGTGTGACCAAAATCACCGTGTGTCCCTGATTGTTAAGATCTTGCAAAATCTTCATCACGGCTAGTCCTGATTTGGAATCCAAGTTTCCTGTCGGCTCATCGGCAAAAATAACTTCGGGGTTGTTGACCAAAGCTCGAGCGATTGCAACACGCTGTTTTTCCCCACCGGAAAGCTGATTTGAAAGATAGTTCAGACGATGTCCCATTCCCACCGCTTCCAAAGCCTTGGTAACTTTTTCGCGATTATGATTTTCAATATGGTTTTCATCGTATAGCAAAGGAAGTTCCACATTTTCATACACGCTTGTTCTGGGCAGCAAATTGAAAGATTGGAAAATAAAACCGATTTTCTTGTTGCGCAGTTTTGCCAGTTCATCATCTTCAAATTGCGAAACATTTTTTCCTTCAAAAAGATATTCGCCGTCAGTAGCACGATCAAGCATGCCCAGGATTTGCATGAGCGTCGATTTTCCAGATCCGGAAGGTCCCATGATTGAAACAAATTCCCCCTTTTCAATGGAAAAAGTTGCGCCACAAAGCGCGGTAGTCTTCACTCCCTCGCTGTCATATGTTTTGCAAAGATTTTTTACTTCGATCAAAATCATTTATTTATCATCTTGTCATTCCGGACTTGATCCGGAATCCAGGATTTAGTTCTATTATCAGCAAATTATATAAATGCCTAACTTTATTTTTAATTTATCGTGCTTTATCCTAGATTCCTGCCGGAGTTTATGCTCGCCAGAAGCGGGTGCAGGAATGACATTATGTTGCTATTGACTTTTTATCAATTTGGGTGTATAATTAAATGTCGTATCTTGCAGCAAAAATCCACAGGAGTGGCTCAATGAAGCCAAAGGAGGAATTTATGCAATTATACAGAATACGCATGATTCTTGGAAAAACTTGCAAAGGAGCAAATATCAAATCTTTCAATATGTGTTCCGGAGAGAGGATCACTTCGCCGGAATTTATATTGAAAGAGATAACCCTTGATGGCTTACTTGTTTTTCTTCAAAAAGGTTGCCGGGGCGAAGGCAAGGGCGATGTAGAAATAGTGACTGAACCCGAAATGATCGAATCGATAACCTACTTCCCACCAAAATAGAGATGAACCTATCCCGCGAAAATTGATTGTGAAATTCACAGTCAAGAGTACGCGGGCTTTTTTATTTCAAAATAACAACTCCCTTCCCAATATCATTCTCTCCTCGCCAACCCTGTCATTCCCATGGAAATGGGAATCCAGCCCTACTTAATTTCAACTATATTTTTTATAATATTCAGCTGCCAAGTCTATCCAATCAGGATTTTCTTTTTCAATTAATTCCAGTTTCCATTTTCTATTCCATTTTTTCAACTGTTTCTCCCTAAGTAGTGCGGAATTTATATCATTCGTACTTTCATAGTAAACCAGCCTACTAACTTTATATTTCTTTGTGAAACTTTCTACTGTTTCATTTTTATGTTCCCAGCTTCGCTTGATTAAATTGTCAGTTACACCAATATATAATGTTCCATTTCTGTGACTCGCCAAAACATATACGTAGTAAAATTTTTCCAGCATATCTAATTTTGTGATATAAAGCTTGGCTGGATTCCCGATCAAGTCGGGAATGACAATGCCCGTTATTTTGTCGCCACAAACGTCACCACTTTTTCCCCGCCACTAAGTCCCGATTTTATCTCAACCATTCCTTCATCTCCTTGCATTCCGGTTTCCACATAAACTTTCTTGGTTGTGTTGTCTATTTGCAGAATTTCAACATATTTCTTGCTGTCCTCGGTCTTGATTGCGCGCATTGGAACAGAAACCACGTTTTCTTTTTGAGCCGTCGCGATATCGATGTTGGTGCTCATGCCGGGTTTGATTCTTGCATCGATACTGTTCAGCTTAAGCTTGATAGTGTAATAAACAACGTCCTGGATTGTTGTTGAGGCCGGATCAACTTCGATGATTTCTCCTTCAAAAACATCTTCTTCATTCAAGGCGTCAAATGTCACTTTGGCCTTTTGCCCTAATTTTATTTTCACCACATCGGACTCCGGAACTTTGGATTCAATGATCATGTCCAATGACATCACACGCGAAAATGATTCCTTGATCACACCCGTCCCAAGAACTTCTCCCGGCTTGTTGTTGATCTCAGTGATGATTCCATTAACTGGAGAAATCAAAGTTGCTTTGCTCAAGTTTATAAGAGATAGATCATAGGCGGCGCGCGCACTGGCAACCTGAGCACTGCGAGCTTTCTTGGCAAATTCAGATTCAACCGTCTCAACTCTCGCCTTGGCTGTTTCCAAAGAATTTTCAGCATTAGTCTTGGCCAGCACTGCCTGCTGCTCCGCCACATTCAATGCCTTTTTTGCCGACTCAAGATTATTTTGCGCTGTGGTTAAAGTCAATTTATTTACAGCTGTCGGACTGCTGTCATACAAAGCTTGCGCGTCTTGCAAATATTTTTGAGAATTTTCAACAGACTGTTTGGAGGCAGAAACATTTCTGTCATTAAGATCTTTGGTTTCATCTAAAGTGTTTTCCGCATTATCTTCAGCCACATCTGCTTCCCGCAAAGCGTCACTGTTTGCTCCAGCATTGGCAACGGCTTGATCGAGTCCAGCCTTGGCTTGGTCAACTTGTTTTTGAAGTGTCGCATCGGTAAGTGTTGCAATCTTGTCGCCCGCTGCTACTTGGTCACTTTCCTTCACAAAAACCTTGCTAACTCTTCCGCCAAGCTCGAAATTGAGTGTGATTTCATTCTCAGCCAACAAATCACCTGTCACAGAAACGGTCTGCGTCAAAGTTCCCATGACAGCATCGGCTGTCGTATATTCGATGACGGGCTTCTTGCTTTTCACATAAAAAACAATTCCGCCAACAATAGCAGCGATAACAACAAGCCAAATTATCCACTTTTTTGTTTTAGACATAATACAGATAAATCACAAACTACAAATAGCAAATTACAAACAAATCACAACAATCAAGCATTTAAAACGGAAATTTGATTATTTGTTTTTTGAAATTTGTAAATTGTTTGGTATTTGAAATTTTATGTTTTGTTATTTATAATAATGGGTTTTGTTTGCATTGATTGTCCAGCGCCTCATTCACCATCGCATCGGCAACCTTGTTCTTCTCGCGTGGAATGTGAGTGAATGTCACTTTTCCATATTCCAGCATCAGATTCCAGATTTCAATGAAATATTGCTGGATGCGAGGTTCTTTCAATTTATACTCATGATTAAGTTGCTTCACCACCAATTCGCTATCCAAAAAGCAAGCTACCTCCACTTTTTTAGCTTTTTCTTTTCCAATAAATTGCTTAGCTTTCTGGAGGCCCAAAATGAGCGCTTCATATTCTGCGTCATTGTTGGTCCGCACTCCGATGCATTGACCGATTTTCTTGTTCAAAGTTTCAATATAAACCCCAACTGCTGCCGGTCCTGGATTTCCACGCGATCCACCATCCGTAAATATTACTATCTTTTCCATACTGCATTATTTTCAAATATTACTTTACAATTTTAGCATTTTTTCCCATTCCAGGCAATTTCAATTTTCATTGTTTTGAAAATCAGGCTATAATCAAAAAAGTTCCCCCACAAAAGGAGGTTTCCAATGATGAGATTTCTCTCGATTACAATCACAACTTTTTTTGTTGTCGCTGTGACCGCCACAATCATTTGGGCCGCTCTTAAGAAATTTGGAATGTAATTCCAAACCACGCCATCAGAAAATGATGGCGCTATTTTTTATCAAAAAATTACACGAGCTTGGCTGTCAGGTATCCGATTCCGAACGGAAATTCATAACTCAGCAAATCGAATTCATATTTTTTTCCATGCAAAATTCCGAGCAAGATTAAAATCGAGCGCACACCACACTCAGCCGCTTCAGCTGTTGCTTCAGGCTGAAGTCCGAGCATGTTTGCCTCATCATTAGACCCGAGAAAATGGATGATGTCTTGATCAAATTTTTGAGCGCCAGGTGAATAGCCCGCAGGAGAAGATGGCGTAAGTTTGTGTGAAAGATCAGCGCTAGCCACCACAGCCACTCTTCCTCCTTCGCCTTTGTCAATCAAATTTCGTATCACCTGACCATATGCATATTGCTGCTGATATCCCAAGAGCGAAAAAGAAAGATGCACCACCTTAGGGTTTATATTTTCCAAAAGATGACAAAGCGGTATCAATGATCCGTGATCCAGAAATCCATCTTGCATTTCCACTGGAATTTCGTTCATGTTTCCCGCATAAGCAAGTTTGTTGGCAAAAGAAAAGTTATTCGCAAATTCATATGTCTGATCAAGCCCGAAATTAGCGAAAGAGCCCACAAGCGGATCGCTGGAATTCACAACAAAAGCGTAGGGCTTCAAGTTCCCGTGCGGAGAAATTACAATCAAGGTGTCCGGATCAGACTTTTCAAGCTCCTGCCTTAGCACACCAAACGAATGCAAAGTTTTCTCCAGAGCTTCAAGTTCCCTCGGATTTCCAATCCCAGAAATGCTTACCGGTGGATGAGGCATGATGGCCGTAAAAACAAGCATAAAAATTGCACTTTAAAGATTTAACTACCAGCTATTAATACATAACCTGATAATCTTTTATTCTCAATAGTTTGACTATTTTTTAAATCAAAAAAGAAAAAACCCCCCAAACACTGTTGCGGGGGGG
>CAZAJN010000046.1:0-18922 GCA_964485555.1 uncultured Bdellovibrionales bacterium | reverse complement strand
TTATGAATACATTATATCATAAGAATACGAAGACAACTACGCTTGATAGAGATTATGTGCATAACTTGGAAAGAGAACTGAAGATAAGAGGATTTAGTTGAAGTACGATTGATTCATATTTGAGTTATAATAGACTCTTTTTGGAATTTACAAGAAAGAGCCCCAAGGAAGTCACCAATGATGATATTCGCGCCTATTTGGAATCAATCAAAGACAAAGGCTGCGCAAATTCAACGCTAAATGTCGCGCTCAATGCGCTGAAATTTTATTATCGAGGAATCTTGAAAAGAGGTTTCTTTTTTGATATCAAAAGTGCCAAAAAGACGGATTATCTGCCAGTCATCTTAAGTAAAGAAGAAATTGGGCGCATGCTCGACTCGACGTCAAATCCAAAACATCATTTTCTAATTTCCCTTTTGTATTCTGCAGGACTCAGGGTCAGCGAAGCGGTCACCATAAGAATGTGCGACTTTGACTTGGATCGAAATTTGATCATGGTGCGCAGGGGAAAAGGACAAAAAGACCGCTATACACTGCTGTCAGAGAAACTTGTTCCAATCCTAAGCAAACAACTTGCTTTAAAGAAATCGAATGACTATTTATTTACTGGAGCTGGTGGCAATGGACACTTGACTTCGGCGAGCGCCGAGAAAATAGTCAAAAAAGCAGTTGGTCTTGCCGCCATAACCAAAGACGTTTCTTGCCACAGCCTGCGTCATAGCTTTGCCACTCACCTCTTGGAAGCCGGGACCAGCATTAGGTATATTCAAGAACTTTTAGGTCACTCAAAATTAGAAACAACCCAGATTTATACCAAAGTTGCGAAGAATAATTTGCAAACCATCAAGAGTCCATTGGATTAAAATGATAGTACGATAGATTCATTGGCGTGCACAAAAAAACCCCGACTTTCATCGGGGTTCTTACTATTGAAAGTTTTGAAAAACTTTAGATGTTCATGTCTCCAAGAACGTCATCAATGCTCTTCTTGGGAGCTTCTGCAGGAGCAGCTGCCTCTGCGCGAGGTGTGCGTTCTCCACGAGTAGAACCTTCCGGTTCATTGATCTTCAAGTTCACACGAGCATTGTTTCTTGCTCCAATCACACGAAGAATTGTGCGAAGTGCTTTTGCGGTCTGACCTTCTCGGCCGATTACCATTCCCATATCTGCAGGATTCACATCCAGAGTAATGAGAACACCCATTTCATCAATTTTTCGTTCAACCTTTACATCCTCAGGGTTATCAACGAGTGCTTTCACAGCAAACTCTAGGAATTCCTGGTCTGTAGCTCTTTTGTCAGTCATAGCTTTATTTTCAATAATTACTGATTATTTTCTAGCAAAGTGAGCGCAATGAAAGCAAACTTTCAATTGCCGAGCGAGCGACGAAAATATCGCTCTTGCCAGATACTTACCGAGAAAGATACTGAAACCAGTCGACCAAACCGTTTTCTTTCCTACCTTCTCATTATTCTATTATACTCCCTTTTTTACGTTTTGTCAATGAGAAAAAGTTATCCACACCAGTCCGCAACGCTTCGCGTAGCGATGCGGGCCCGGCCCAATAAACACCGTAGTTTATTCCTGCCTTAATTGCGCCGTTTTTTCAAGAGAGTAGTGACTGTCTTCAGGCATATTTGGATATCCAGCCAAAGCGACCAGTTCTCTATATAATATACATCCAATTTGTATTCGTCTTCGAATTCCAGGTCTGAGCGACCGGAAATCTGCGCCATTCCGGAAACTCCGGGCTTGATGGTCAAAAGTCGCCTGTGATATTCGCTGTATTTCTCCACTTCCCTTTCCTGATGAGGCCGCGGTCCGATCAAGCTCATGTCGCCTACAAAAACATTGAAAAGTTGCGGGAGCTCATCCAGTGAAACTTTTTCAATGAAGGCTCCGACTTTTGTTTTACGAGGATCATTCTTGATCTTATAGAGCGGTCCTTTCTTGATGCTCAATTTCTTGATCAACTGCTTTTCATATTCCAAAGCTTTTTTTCCTTCGGGAGTGTTGGGATCAGTGCAAAGCTCCTGTCTCATGTAGCGGAATTTCAAGACGAAAAACAGCTTGCCGTCCGCACCTATCCTTTGATTTTTATAGATGATCGGAAATCCTGTTTCCAGCCAAACCGCAAAAGCAGTGATCAGCATTATAGGCGAAAGCAGTATTATAAGGATTGATGAGGCAACTATGTCGAAAATTCTTTTCAAAATTTTTCCCCAACCTTCCAGCGGCGTGTGCTTGATTTCAATTATTGGTTCTCCGGAAAAAATTCCAGCCTCAAAACGGGCAGTCTGGAGAGTGGTCGGAATGAATTTATAGGTGATGTTGTTGATGGCGCAAAAATCTATCATCTTTTCCTGTTCCTCATCGGTAAGAGTCGAATCGCACACGATTATTTCATCAACGCCGAATTGCTTTTTTATTTCACGGATAACCCTGACACTGCCGGAATCGACATGACCGATGATCTTATATCCAAGCTCCTGAGAACTTTTGATGACACTACTTATTCGGTTCATTTTATTGTTGTTCCCCACCAAGAGCAACTTGTGGATTCCTATTCCCTTCGTCTTTAGCAAATGCTTCTGGATTTTTTGCAGCAAATAACGCCCCATGATCACATAAGTCGTGGCCAAAAACCATCCTGACAGAATTATGAATCGGGAAGAAAACCATTCGCGCTTCAGAAATATCGCAGCGATGATGCCAACCAAAACAATCGAGGTTGCAGTGAAAACGCTTCTGGCTTCGCGCCAAAATTTTCTCGTTACTTTCAAGTTATACAAGCCCTCCATTGCATAAACCAAAATGATGAAAGGAACCACCATCATAATCACTCCAAGATAACTTTTGAGCGGAAAAGTATACAACTTCGGCTTAAGAGCCAATATTTCAGGAATATTACGAATTGCAAAAGCGCTAAGCGCAGCCAATATTATAGCTGCCATGTCGGTCGGAACTTGAATTGCGCTGAACAATAACTCGCTGCGCTTTTTCATAGATATTGCTAATGAATTTTTATGTCCGCCTGGAAAGCATTAAGTTTAGGATTTATCAAGACAATCGATAAGCCGGATTCTGTGTAAGGCCCGAAAGCCCCAGACAATCATTTATCTAGACCTGTCGTTGCCGATAGGTTCAAGCGGCACAAACCAATGCATAGCATTGGAAATTCAAAATTTCAAAAAACAAGTACCAAACAAATTTCAATTCTCAAACACCAAACAGAATTTGTTTTCAATTTGGAAATTGGCTATTGGAAATTATTTGGAATTTGTAATTTGATTATTGGAATTTCCAGTGCTACGCACTGGAGTACGGCCTTGCATCCAGGTAAGGATTTAGCCGTTTCACCCCTGATGTTTCCATCAGGACTCACCCCGAAGGGTGCTCGATTCTTTCGAATCAAAGCGTCTCTGCTCGCACCTCTACCCCGATATAATCGGAGCGACGGGCGTTACCCGCTACCCTTGCCAATGCAAGCATTGGCCGAATGTCCGGACTTTCCTCTCTCCGCCTAGGGCGGACAGCGATTGCCAAACTGCCTTGATAAGTCCTAAACTCAAAGAACTTTTTTTATGATTTCATTATACCACAACCGGTTCAGTATATATATTTTTTGCTATTTTGTCAACCATCGCAACCCTAAAAACTATTTTTAATTTCTGCCTCCGAAATACCATTGGTACACCTCCTTAGTTATAGGCAGGGCGCTCGTGAAGCCCTCTCCTGCACCTTCAACTATGACAGCCATGGCAATCTGGGGATCATCATACGGAGCAAAAGAAACTAGCCATCCATGCTCTTGCTTGGCGCCAACTCCGAATTGAGCAGTACCGGTTTTCCCAGCAATTTCAACCGGCATGTCCTTGAGCGGAGTGGCTGTTCCCTCCAAGACAGTTTTTCTCATGCCTTCACGCACAACTTTCATTATTTCCGGAGACACGAAATTTGAGCGGATTATTTCCGGAGACAGAGTCGTGGTTTCGCCTGAACTTTTTTTGATCTGTGAAACAAGACGAGGCTTGTAGAGAGTTCCGCCGTTAGCCAACGCCGCCGTCATGTTGGCGATCTGAAGAGGAGTGGCGCTCACATAGCCTTGTCCGATTGAAGCATGATAGCTGTTTCCGATTGACCACCTCTCGCCCACCACGTCCTTCTTCCACTGTTCATCGGGAATCAACCCGTCAACTTCCCCGCCGATGTCGATTCCTGTTTCCTGCCCCAAGCCAAACAGGTTGTACCATTTCTTCATCCTGTTCATTCCCAATCCTTCGATATTTCCATATCCTCCGCCGATGTTGTAGAAAAATATGTCGTTACTCTCAGCAATCGCAGTGCGCACATCGCTCGGTCCGTGCACCTTCCAGTCCCTGAATGAATAACTTCCCAAACTCAATATCCCTCCCATTCCATCAATTGTTGTTGATTCGCTTATGACGCCTTCCGACAAAGCGGCCGCGGAGATCACGGGCTTGATCGTCGAACCGGGAGGATATTCTCCTGAAATCGCCCTGTTGAACAAGGGCTTGTCAGGGTTTTGGATCAGACCATTGTAATCATTGTTTGATATTTTTTTGGCAAACAAATTGTTGTCGTAGCTAGGCGCATTCACCATGGCGAGAATTTCACCATTTTTAGGATCTATCGCCACAGCTGAAGCAGTTGATGTTTTTGTTTTTTCCAAAATCGCATGCATGCTGTCATACAATTTTTTCTGAAGCCCACTGTCTATGCTCATTATCAAATCACTTCCCGGTTTCGGATTGATGATGCCGACTTCACGCTTGGCGTTGCCTCGGGAGTCAACCTCCATCTGATTGGCGCCATTAACTCCACGAAGATATTTTTCGTAGGATTTCTCGATGCCTTGCTTGCCAATATAGTCAGTCAACATGTAGCCAGGATTTGCGTCTATTTCCTTTTGCTCGATTTTTCCTTCATAGCCAAGCACATGTGAAAAAATAGGTCCGTCAGCATATTCGCGAATAGCCGTTTTTTCGATACTTATGCCCGGAAGCCTTTCTTTTTTTTCCAATAAAATAAGGGATTCGTCCTGGGTGATATTTTCCTTGAGCAAGACCGGATTGAGAGATTTTGATTTCTTGCTTAATAAAATCGTCTTAAGCTCATTTTCATCCATACTCAAAATTTTTCCCAACTCCGATGAAACCTGTGTGAGTGCCAATTCATCAGTCGGAACATCAGCCGGGATGATGACCGCATCTATGCTTGGCACATTATTGACCAGTGCGATTCCTGTTCTGTCCAAAATTCTTCCTCGTGAAGCTTTGATGACAATATTTCTGATGCTGTTTCCTTTGGAAATGTTCTTGTAATATGGCCCCTTGATGACAGTCAGAAAGATGACTCTTATTCCAAGAAGAGCCACGAAAAATACCATGGAGTACCACAACACATCAAACCACTTTTTTTCCAGCGGTTTTTCCATGCGAGCGGCCTCCTTTTCAGTGGCAGTCAGCACATAATCTTCAATTTCCATGCCTGACAAGATGCGACCAAATTTGTTGTTATTTTTTGCCATTTGGAATAGATGAATTTATCTTAATTAGTAATCATAAAAAAACGTTTTATCTTTTTAATGGCCACAAAAAAGATAATGAAGAAAAATGTATTGTAGATAAGCTCGACAATTATGACTCCAGGACTTCCAAAGGAATACCAAAAACCATGCAGTGACCCAATTTTACCGGCAAAAGTCAAAGCGATTATAGCGTTGGAAGCAAGCGTCGAAACAAAAATGAACAGCAAGAACAATATCATGCCGACACCTCTCAGCTCCATCGAGAAGCGCCTGGAAAAGAAACTGACGAAATACACAATGGCCAGAAAAATAAAGGCGTGTGTTCCTACTGTGGAATAACTTATGATATCATAAAATATGCCGAAAAAAATTGCCCAACTTAAAAATGCAAAGAAACCATCCAGAACTGACCAAGCCAATATCATCATCAAAACAGCGTTAGCCACTGTTTCCTTGTCCGAAATAACAGGCAGAAAACTTAGTTGGAAAACAGCGACAGCTATAAAAATGAAAAGATACACAAATTTTTTTTTCATATCCGCCGGAAAATCAAATAGCCCTTGGCTAAATTATTTAATATTTTTAATCACAAACAATATCTGCAACTTTGAGGCCTGAACAGGAGGGGTTATGACGGCTTGCTGAAACAAATGGTCATCTGAGGGATGGACTTCTTGAACCGTGCCCACATACAAACCCTTCGGTATGTCACCTCCGATGCCTGAGGTTATCACGTCGTCGCCGACCTCGATCGCATCTGTCTGCAAAATCATATCAAAAATAATACCTAGGCCATATTCGCCTTTTGCCACACCCTTGGTTCCATTTTTCAAAGAAACAACATTGACCGTACTGGTCGGGTTAGTCAAAAGAACAACTTTAGCAGTCTGAGGACCAACTTCTTGAACTCTTCCAATCAAGATCCCTTTTGACACAATGACACTGTCCCCCTTCTCAATGCCATCCGAGCTGCCCTTGTTTATCTCCAACCAATTTCCCATGCTGTTCGGATCTTGACTGACCACAAAAGCTGCAACCAAATCATAATGATCACGAGGCAATAATTTCAATTGTTCTCGCAAAGTCACATTTTCATTTTCCACATCCCTCAACGTGGCTATTTCAGAAACAAGTTGTTGATTTTCTTTTATCAAGTTGGCGTTTTCTCTTTTGAGTTCGCCGATTGAACCAATAAAGTCGCTGGTTTGTTCCATTCCCACAGCCGCTGAATAGAAAACTTTTTGAAAAGGAGACAGCATCATTGTGATGGCACTGCGAAAAGGACTAAAAAATCCATTTGGATTAGCGATCATAAGAACAACCAAAATGGCTGCTATGATTGACACTTTGAATATTTTTTTTGATGTTATTCCCTGCATATTTCCTTACTTGAAAGATTTTTCACGCTGATCCTCAACCAGAACGTCCTTGAGAGTTTCCATATCCTCCAAAACTATCCCAATGCCTCTGACCACTGCCGTCAAAGGGTCTTCCATCATGCGAACCGGCATTTCAGTTTGATTGGCAACCAATTTGTCCAATCCCCTGATTAAACCGCCGCCACCGGCCAGGATGATTCCACGTTGCATGATGTCAGACAAAAGTTCCGGTGGTGTTTCTTCTATGACCGTCTTGATGTTGTTCACGATTATTCTTATCGAACGAGAAATCGCTTCTCGAATATGCTCGTCATTGACTATAACTTCTTTCGGCAAACCACTAACCAAGTCGCGACCCCTGATCGGAAGAGTGAGTTGTTCTTTGAGCAAAAATGCACTTCCCAAGGCAATCTTGATGTCTTCAGCAGTTTTCTCGCCCACCAAAAGATTGAATTCATCTCTGCAATATCTGACGATATCCTCATTCATTTCATCCCCAGCCACTCTGAGACTCCTGGCACTGACAACGCCACCCAAAGAGATTACTGCTATCTCGGAAGTTCCGCCTCCGATATCAACCACCATATTACCTCTGGCATCCGTGACTGGAAGGCGCGCACCAATGGCCGCAGCCATTGGCTCCTCAATCAAAAAAGCTTCGCGGGCACCTGCAGCCATGGCTGCATCTATCACAGCTTTTTTTTCAACTTCCGTAATTCGCGATGGGATACCGATCAAGACGCGCGGACGAGGAGAAAAAGAAAAAGAGTCCTTGCTGACTTTTTCAATAAAATATTTTAGCATCTGCGTTGTCACTTCGAAATCGCTGACCACACCATCAACCAAAGGGCGAGTAGCCACGATATGACCGGGAGTTTTTCCAACCATGCGTTTGGCGTCTCTTCCTATGGCCAAGACTTGCCCAGTTCTTTTATTGATTGCAACCACAGAAGGTTCGTTGATGACAATCCCCTTTCCCTTCACATACACCAAAGTGTTTGCTGTTCCCAAATCAATTCCAATATCACGAGACATTCCAAAAAAACTTCCTGCCAATTTCTGCCAAACACCGTTAATTTTATCTGAAATATTCATAAAAAAATTCAATTTTAAAACAAAATTAATGCCACCAAATCCCACGGTTTGCACCGCGCTTCCTTTGTTTATAATAGGCTAAACAAAGCCTAGTGTCAAAGCAAAATAGAAAAAGCCACCGATCCTGAGATTGGCAGCTTTTAGGGTTGCCTGACAAAATGTAATCATGCGCAATATATGGTTCTATAGAAAACGGCTGCATTTTTTGTTTTCCCATTTTCTTTTTGGCCAACAATTACGACAGTAATTCTTGAGTCCTTGACCATAGATTTGGGTCAAGGACGTGCTCAAAAAGGAAATAGGAAAACAAAAAATACACTTGATGCTAAATAATTAGAACCATATATTGCGCATGATCCATAAAACGTCAATGCAAATCAAAAAATAGCCCACCACGAGCTATTTACCATCACTCAGTTCCTACTGCCTAATTCCTAATTCCTAATTCCCGCCCCTATCACTAGAGCCCATACTTTGCTTTGTTGGAAACATGCTCATCGAAAGTCTTGGAAAAAATTGTCTTTTTAGTTTTAAGATCAGTCAAGAAATAAAAATATTCACTTTGAGCTGGATAAATTGCAGCAGCAATGGCATTCATGCCAGGATTTGAAACTGGCCCAGGCGGAAGCCCGGCATGTTGATATGTATTATAAGGTGATTGATTTTGCAATTCAACCGCCGTATGTTGAATCTTATTGTCACCAAGCACATATTCCAAAGTCGCATCACTTTGAAGTCTTTGACCTATGGCCAGTCTATTATAAAACACACTACTAACTGTTTTCATTTCATCGGCGAATTTCACCTCTTTTTCAATAATGCTGGCCATAGTCACAATATCAAAAAGTTTTGAATCCTTGGCTGAAATATCATTGACCATTGTTTCAGTTATTTTTTCTTCGAAATTATCGAGCATCTTTTCTACTATCACCTGACTGCTGGCATCCTTAGCGAAAAAATAAGTATCAGGAAAAAGGTAGCCTTCCAAACTTCCTCCACGTGGAATGCCGTTCAGGAATGCAAACTTATCTTTCAACTCCTGAGTCGGATCATTCACCAGTGAAAGAAAATCCGAACCGGAAAAACCATTAGCATCCAACCTCTTAGCCATATCCTTAGCAGTCCATCCTTCAGGAAAAGTTATTGGCACGGCCGTGAAGGCGATTTCCCCTCCAGTTATGATCCGAGCAACTTCCGGAATCTTAACTCCAGGTGAGAAAATGTAGACACCAGCCACCAAATCATGAATCTGACCACTTTTCCAAAGATAATAAGCCAGAAAATATTTTCCACTAATGACCCCAGCCTTTGAAAGTTTTTCGCCCACCACCAGGGCGTTATCACCTTTAGAAACCACCACGGTCTGAGCTGAAGTCGATGTGCCCGAGGTCAGATAGACTTGATTGTACAAATATAAAAGTGCAACCATAGCGAAGACCAGGATTATCAACAAAGTAGATATTTTTCTTCTGATAGACATGGCATTTCAATTAATCATTTAGACAGATAGACAGGCAAACATCCGATATTCAAGCGTGTCAACTCAATATTGACGCGTTTTTATGACAAAAGGCACGAAAGCAAAGCCGGGGAATTTTTCTATCCTGAAAACATCCTCGCCCTCCTTTTCCACAAACCAAATCTGATTGTTCACCGGAATAACCATCTTACCACCTATTGCCAATTGCTTTTTCAATGCAACTGGAATCTCTTTTACCGAAGCTGACACCAATATGCGATCATAAGGTGCATTGTTTTCAAATCCGTCCTTGGCTGATTTGCATTGAAATTCAACAATCCCCTTTTTAAGAAAATTGAATTTGGCCACATTCTTCTTGCCGAATTCGCAAAGTTCAACTATTCTCTCCATCGCTACAACCGAACCTTTCTCGCCAACTATATGAGCCAAAAGCCCAGTGGTCCAACCCGATCCACTGCCTATATCGAGGATATTTTGTCCTTTTTGAGGATCAAGCAATTCCAACATGAAGGCTACAGTCATGGGTTGAGAGATGGTCTGACCATGCCCAATAGGAAGCGGAATATCAGCTTCTGCCTGAGCAGCCAAATCTTCGGGCACAAACTCAACCCTGTGAATTTTCGAGAACGCATCTATCACAGGATCGCTGGACAAATATCCATTGCGTATCAAATTATTTACTAGTCTGCTCATAATTTTAGCTTTTAGCTACTAGCTTCTAGCTCTTAGTGGTTTCAAATTAATACAAAAAATTCAAACAAATAATTCAAACTTGCACAAAACATTTCCAAGACTAAACATAACACCGTAGCAAACTAGCAGCTAGGAGCTTGAAGCTGTCTTATATTCCCATCACCTGAACGATGACGTCGCGCTTGCGGGCACCATCGAACTCAACTGCGAAGATGCTTTGTTTTTGTGTGATAAGAAGTTTGCCATTAGAAACAGGAATGGTTTGACTTACGCCAGTCAAAAATGACTTGCAGTGCGAATGTCCATTGCTTCTCCCATCAGATTTTGAAGTTTTTCTAAGCTCGAAAAGATCATGGGAATAACGATCATCCATAGGCACCATCTTATATAAGATTCGCATGAAGTCCTGGATAAGCATCGGCTCGTTGTGGTTGATGACCACACCCATGGTAGTGTGTGGAGCAAAAACAGTCACAGTGCCTTCTCGGACTCCGCTTGCATCTATGATATCTTGTATTTGAGAATTCAAATCAAAAAATTCAATTTGAGTCGTGCTTTCAAGATCAATTTTCTGCTGATGTATTTTTATATTCATATTTTATTACCGATACAAAACAACGAAACTGATACGAATCTACGAAATAACTCTTCACGCATTTTGTTCGTAGATTCGAATGTTATTCGTAGTTTCGAATCGCTATTATTTAAATACCGCTGCTACAACTTTTGCAGCGCGATGATCAAGCGCATCTGGAATTATTTTACCACGATTAGGATTTTTGACCAAAGAAGCCAGCGCCACAGCAGCTGCCACCTTATGTTTTTCAGTTATTTTTTTAGCACGTGAATCAAGAGCTCCGCGAAAAAGTCCAGGAAAAGCCAGCACGTTGTTTATCTGATTGGGATAATCCGATCTCCCTGTGGCCACAATCGCAGCCCCGCCTTTCAAAGCCTCTTCCGGCATGATTTCAGGAATCGGATTGCTCATGGCGAAAACAATTGAATCCTTGCTCATTTTTGAAACATCCAGATGAGAAATCAGATTCGGCGCGCTGACCCCGATGAAAACATCTGCACCACTGAGTGCGTCTTGCAACGTACCTTGCACATCATTTTTATTGGTAATTGTAGCAATTTCCATTTTTGACTCATTAAGACCGCCAACCCTCTCCTTGAAAATAATTCCTGTGCTGTCGACCACCAAAACATCTTTGGCTCCATAACTCAGCAACAGTTTGGTAATCGCAACTCCGGCCGCACCTGCGCCTGAAACAACTATCCGTATTTTTTTCATATCCTTCTTCACAACCTTGAGAGCATTGATCAATCCCGCCAAAACAACAATAGCAGTTCCATGTTGATCATCATGCATCACAGGAATGTCCAATTCCGCTTTCAAGCGCTCTTCGATTTCAAAACACCTTGGAGCTGAAATGTCTTCCAGGTTTATTCCACCAAAAGTTGGAGAAATAGCTTTGACTATTCTGATGATTTCCTCAGTGTCCTGTGTGTCCAAAACGATCGGCACAGCATCGACGCCACCTAATTCCTTGAACAAAAGTGCCTTGCCTTCCATGACTGGCAAAGCTCCGACTGCTCCAAGATTGCCAAGTCCCAGCACAGCACTTCCATCAGAAACCACAGCGACAGAATTTTTCCGCATCGTGTATTCAAAAGCCAACTTCTTGTTTTTCGCCACAGCCAAAGAGACCTTGGCAACTCCAGGCGTATACAAAACAGCCAAATTTTCTTTGGTCAATTTCATTTTGCTTTTCACTTCAATCTTTCCTCCCAGTTTTTTCGATAATTCAATTGAATCCATAGTTGTAGATGCTCCAAATATCAATCCACCAACTGGCGGACCAAATATCAAATAAACGCTCTAAATCCAAATGACCAAAAAGTCCGGTCGTCGTTTTTTTATTTGAAATTTGAAATTGAGATTTTGGATTTGAAAAATATTTAATATCACAAAATTCAAAATATAAGCAGTTTTTTATTTCTTCGTTAACTTTAATTTCTTGTAAATGCTTCCCGTCGCAACCGCGCCTTCAGCCACAGCCGTGATGATCTGGCGGAATTTGTTTGAGCCTGTCGTGACATCCCCAGCGGCAAAAACATTTTCCACATTTGTGCTCTGATCTTGGGAAACAATTATGTAACCTTGTTCATCAGTTTCAACGCCAAGCTCTTTGGCAATGACAACTCCTGGAACAGAACCTATCTCTATGAATACTCCGTCCACCGCAAGTTCTTTCTTTTCACCGCCAGTCTTTTCATAGATCATGCCTGAAAGCTTGCCTTCTCCATTCAGTTCAACAATTTTCTCAAAAGAAGCTACTGCGATTTTTCCAGTTCTTACAATTTCTTGCTCCCAGGCGGGTTCAAAGCATTTGGTCCCTTCTTTGTACAAAAGCTGCACACTATTGGCGAATTCAGACAAATGAATTGCAGCCGTAGCCGCGCTGTCTCCTCCACCGATCACAGCCACATCTTTGCCTCTGAAAAACATGGCGTCGCATGTTGCACAATATGAAACTCCTTTTCCAACATATCTGTCTTCGCCTGGAATGTTCATCTTGCGAGGCTTCATGCCAAGCGCAAAAATAATGGAGCGACTTTCATATTTTTTTCCATCCTCCGTTATTATCTCAAAACCGTCGAAGGTCCGCAGTACTTTTGCCACCATAGCCTGAACTATTGTAGCGCCCAACTCTTGAGATTGTTTTTGAAAAAGATTCATGAGCTCCCTGCCTGAGATTGATTCATGTCCTGCGTAGTTTTCAATCTCCCAAGCTTCGATCACCTGCCCTCCGATTTCAGCACCCAACACGATATGGTTCAATTTATAACGCGAAGCGTAGATAGACGCGCCAAGTCCAGCAGGTCCCGCTCCGATAATAATAAGGTCGTACATAATTTATATTTTGTATTTTGTATTATATGTTCATTATAGTATAAACAGCAATCAATTAAAAGTCTTTGAGGAGGATTACAAAAACTCCCGCCAATCACGCAGGAGTTTTTGTTTGCCGAATATTGAATCTTATCTTAGGCTAGTTCTTCTAAAGCTTTTTTAAGCACATCCTTAGCTTGCACGCCCACAAATTCCCTCACCACAACTCCGCCTTTGAAAATCTTCAGAGCTGGAATGGACATGATTCCGAATTTGGCAGACACGTCTCCATTTTCATCAACATTAACCTTACCAACCTTAGCTTTTTCATCCATCTCCTTTGCCAACTCCTCAATAACCGGTCCCATCATCTGACATGGTCCACACCATGGTGCCCAAAAGTCAACCAAAACTGGCACTTCACTCTTCAAAACCTCTTGTTCAAAATTTGCATCTGTGAATTCGTGTTCCATAAAACAGCTTTGAGCTTCTTAGGCATTAGCTTTTTAGACTAATAACTAGAAAACTTTTTTAAAAAATATATTAACAACAAATACTATTACGCAAAAATTAGAGCCAGCCTTTCAACAAATAAATTCCCATGATTAGCATTATACTACCTCCTATGGCATGAAGCAATTTCAAGTTATCTTTTCTGATCTGCTCAAGCCGTTTGCCTTTGAGATCAAAGAA
Source organism: uncultured Bdellovibrionales bacterium (assembly GCA_964485555.1). Classification (GTDB taxonomy): domain Bacteria; phylum Patescibacteriota; class Minisyncoccia; order Moranbacterales; family GWC2-37-73; genus GWC2-37-8. The sequence goes on along the minus strand of CAZAJN010000046.1, from coordinate 5,135 downwards.
ATACATGGCAAGGGTGATGGCAATCATCGGAGTCACAAAAATCAGATTATAGAGCGCCAATTGTGAAATTGTAGATGCCATGTTGACACGCTCAGCCAAAAGTCCGACAATCACGACATATGGACCACTTGAACATGGAAGTAGGAACAAACTTACCAGCAGTCCAGCGGACAAGGCTCCGAAAGGACTCGTGACATGTTTTAGGATCGTCTGCATCCTAGGCCTCCAGGAAAGCGGCACCTCCATGACAAAAAACTTGCCATACCAGAATGCGTCCTTAAGATTTGCCAGTCCAAGCAAAATTGCCAAAACACCCACAACTGTTGAGATCACCAAGGGAATATTAAAAATCGTTATAGCTTTGTATAGTCCAAGCCCCATCAAGAAATATGATGCGAAAATTGCCAACGAAAACATGAGTCCGGATTGAAGAGCTCTTCTCTTTCCTTGAGCGTTCGTGACTGTCGCCACCAAAAGGATCAACACCGCAAAAGCGCAGGGGTTTATCGCATCCACCAACGCAGCACTGATCAAAGCTGCCAAAGGAACCGCTGGAGATTCGGAGTCGCGCTTCTCATTTCTGAATCCATCCACATATTTCAAAGTCGTGTCATCTGATTTTTCGATGACTGTTTCAAATTGCTTAACAATAGGAGTGTCGCCAACCAACAATTCATCGTCGATGATTATAGCAGGGATCCCACTCGACTGCATTCCCTGATCTTCGAATATTTTTGACAACAGGGCTTTATTTTCTGATTCATCAAAATTAAGTTTTTGTATGTCATATTTTTCATAGATCCCATTCTCCTGAAAATATGCATTGACCTTCTGGCAATGCGAACACCAGTCAGCATAAAAATATACTGCAGTTTTCTTTTCCTGCGCATCAACGCTAAGTGGGAGCAATATCAAAAGTGATAAGATAAATATTATTTTTTTCATATTTCAAAACTTTATGAACTTTATTAACTTGCAACTTTGTAAACGTTACTTCCCCAACCTTCTGCCCCTTTGTGCAAAATCGTTAATTGCAATTTCCAACTGTTCCACTCCGAAATCAGGATAGTACAAATCAGAAAAGTACAACTGTGCATTGGCGATGTCCCACATCATGAAACCAGCACTCAAATGTGGCTCCCCGCCTGTCCTGATCATGAAATCTACCTGTGGCAAATCTTTTGTCATCAGATTTTCCTTGATAACTTCAGCCGTGATATTCTTAACTTCAATTCCTTTGCTGACGATTTTCTTTACCGCTTCTATCATTTCATCGTCGCCGCTATAGGCTAGAAAAAAGTTTAATGTATGTTTCGAGTATTCCTTAGTGATTTCTACGCACTCATGCATCACTTTCTTCAGTGAACTTGGAAATTGCTCTTCCCATTTTCCAATGAAATTTATTTTCACTTCGTTGTCATGAATGTCGGAGCTATGCAGCAACTTATCAAAGTATTCCTCATAAATCCTAAGTAAGGCCATTTTTTCTTGAAGTGGCCTTTTGGTCATATTTTCCAATGATGATCCCCAAAGTGAAAAACATTTAACTCCAAGTTCGATAGCTCTTCGCAAAAGAAGTTCGGTATTTTTAGCACCTTCTTCATGTCCTATCCAAGGTTCCAACCCTCTTTCCTTGGCCCAACGACGATTCCCGTCAGGAATAATGACGACGTGATTTGGCATTCTTCTGCTATCGATAGACATTGTTTTTAATAAAATAATTGCTTATTAAGGCGGATTTTAAATCCAAAATCTCAAATCTAAATTTCAAATAAAATCAAAAGTTCTAAATCTCAAGATTAGTCATTAGCGCTTGAGTTATTTATTGGAAATTTGGATTTTGACATTGAGTTTTTTTAGAATTTCTTAACTTCTTTGATAAATTCTTTCAAAAGATTTTTTTCATCAACCTTTCTCAAAATTTCTCCGTTTTTCATGATCAGTCCCACATTCTTACCTCCCACGATAGCCAAATCTGCCTCGCGAGCTTCGCCTGGACCGTTCACCACACATCCCATGACAGCCACATGCATGTCCTTATCAATAAACGCCAATTCGCTTTCAACTTTTTTTGCCAGCTCAATCAGGTTTATTTCTGTTCTACCGCAAGTTGGACAACTAGTCACTGTAATCCCACGCTTTCTCAACCCCAATGATTTCAAAATTTCCCAAGCAACCTTAATTTCTTCAACTGGATCAGCAGTAAGAGAAACGCGCATGGTGTCACCAATTCCTTCACCCAAAAGTATTCCCAACCCAACAGATGAAACAACTGTTCCGCGGAAAATAGTTCCGGCTTCTGTCACACCAATGTGAAGTGGATAATTAACTTTAGCAGAAAGCAACCTGTAAGCTTCTACGGTTCTGGCCACATCAGAAGCTTTGAGAGAAACCGCGATGTCTTTGAATCCATGTTTTTCTAAAATCTTAATATGACGCATGGCGGATTCCACCATCGCCTGAGCTGTAACTTTCCCCTTATATTTTTTTAAAATATCTTTTTCCAATGATCCGCCGTTCACTCCGATTCTGATTGGAATTTTTCTTTTCTTAGCTTCCAACACAACCATTTTAATTTTTTCCTCATCGCCAATATTTCCAGGATTGATCCTGAGCTTGTCTATTCCTTGCTTCATTGCTTCCATGGCAAGATCAGCTGAAAAATGAATATCAGCCACCAGTGGAATGTTGACGCGTTTTTTGATTTTGCCAATTGCTTTAGCAGCAATCATATCCGGAATAGCCAAACGCACAAGCTCACAACCAGCCTTTTGCAGTTGCTTGATTTGAGCTACCGTCGCACTGGCATTGCGAGTATCAGTCGTACACATCGATTGTATCACAATTGGCGCACCTCCTCCAATAAAGATATTTCCGACTCTTATCTTTCTGGTTTTTTTTCTTTTTATCATAAAAAATAATGCTAATGATGTTAATCCTACGAATTGCGAATTGCTACGCTTTATGCTTTTCAGCTTTTTAACTTTTTGACTCAATGGAATCCACATTTTCTTTCGTAGATTCGCATCTCATTCGCCCGCCTCGCATCGACGAGTGAACGTCTTCGCGAGTCGAGGCGGGTAGTTTCGGATCGGTTATCGATCAAATTTCCCTTTTCTCAAGATATTCAGCCAGTCCCAGGAGAAATTTTTTCTGAGCAGGGAGCATGATTATTTTTTCAATTTCTCTTTTTCCTACTTCAATGCGCCTGCTTGCCATGTCTTTATTATATTCCAAAGAGCCAGTCCTTATCAACACGTCGCGAAATGATTTGAGCTCCTTTTTGGCTATGCTCTTCTTGCCAAGCAAAGCGTTCATTTTGATCATCTCGTCAGGTGCAGCCAATGATTGGGCCTTGATGACCAACAGTGTCTTCTTGCCTTCTTCAATATCGGAAGAAGATGATTTTCCTGTTTTTTCCTCTGAAGAAAAAACTCCCAAAATATCATCTTGAATTTGAAAAGCTATTCCCAGATTGATTGCATACTCGCTCAGCAATTCAAAAATCTTCTTATCGCTGCAGCCAGCCAGGAGCGCTCCAATATGCAATGGTCCCTCAAAAGTATAGCGAGCAGTCTTGTTTTCATACATGGAAAGCACTTCATCTTCCGTCACCCTACTTTTATAGGAAATGCCAATATCCTGCGATTGACCGACAATCGTGGTGTTGACCACTGACTGGAGTTTGCTTAGGGCGGAAAGTGTGGCTCCCTGCTCAAAACCGGCCTCCGAAATAATTTTGATAGCTATCGCATACAGCATGTCTCCGACTATTATTGCCATCGAATTTCCAAAATGCAAAGCTTCGCTCTCGCCTAGTTTTTTCTGAAATTTTTTGGCCAACATCAAGTGCAGCGTGGGTTGACCATGTCTGATTCTTCCACGATCAATGATGTCATCATGGATGAGCAGAAAAAGATGAATCAGCTCTATAGCAGCAGCTGCTTTCACAATCTTTCGCTTGTCTTTACCACCAAAACCCAGATACGACTGACAAAGCAAAGCTCCACGAACTCTCTTGCCCCCCGAAAGGGCTATTTTTTTGACATGCTTCAAGGACTCCATCATAAGAGGATCCTCACCCTTCACTTCCTCAATTGCCAGATCAAGAAAAAATTGAATTTGCCTATCTATAGCGTTTTTAAGCTCTCCCAAGGTTTTATGAAAAATCATATTTTATGCCAAAAACGCCTGTTAATATATTTCATTAATTCATTCAATTGTAGCATTTAAACAATAAAAGGCAAGAGAAATCACTTGACATTATATCGATTTAGGAGTATAATAATAGATGGTAAAAAATTACCTATTTCAAGTAACCTTTACAATACAGCCATAGCCTTGGAGGGCGAAAATGACAAAATTAAGCATTTATTCAGATGCACAGAAACAGATTGAAAGATGTTTATCAGTATTCACATCCGAACACCACTTCAACTCAGAAGAGACTGCGTACAAAGTATTGTTAGTGGAAAACGAAAAGGTCATTTTCCAGATCCATCAAAAGCTAAAAGAACTCGTAGAGCAACAATATCACATCCTGTATGGTAACGACAGAAAGAAGGTTACTTTTAAGAAGATGGGATCTTTCTGGAAAATAATCTTCGAAACAGGAGGTGATGAATCCTATATTTTTGCAAATCTCCTCCTTAATTCAATTAAGAGCATGGACGAGGCAAAAAAAGTTCGCGTGAACAGAGGAAAGGCAATCATAGAAGATGCAGTAAAGAAGTACCTTCGAAACAGAGACGTAAAAAAACAACCCAGAATTTGGTACAAGAATGGATTATTTCACGCCAAATTCCTAATCAACAGCATGAGCGTGGACGTGGTGAATGCAAGTCCGCAGACAGTTGCACAAGAAATTCTGGAAAAACTTCCGGAATTCGAATAAAAAAAAGGGGGAGGTATCGCATAAGTGCGATTACTCCCCTTTTTCACATTCAGATAATAACATAACCTTGATTAATTAAATTTATTATGTTAAATTAATTCAGTATTTAATTGTCGCTATCGTCTAACGGTTAGGACATCAGGTTCTCATCCTGGAAATCGGGGTTCGATTCCCCGTAGCGATACAAATTTTTAAAAGCCCCATCAAAGGGCTTTTAAATTTGTCCTCCGGGGAATCGAAC
>CAZAJN010000045.1:0-9436 GCA_964485555.1 uncultured Bdellovibrionales bacterium | reverse complement strand
ATATGTCGTTTTTTGTTGCCATAATCATATTTGATTACGGTAACCCAATTATGATCTATCCGCTATACTCTTGGTAACAGTTAATATGATCTAGAACGTGTTATTGACAATACTAACCACCAAGGCTATTATTATGTGTTGTTTTACAAGTAGGGCTCCGAAAGGAGAATATCGCGAAAAGGAGAGGGAAAATGGCAACTGTAGAAATGAAAGAGGCTCGCTTCACATTTTTCAAACCAACAGAAACGCAGGAGGAAATCGAGAAGCTTTTGGAAAAAGCATCGATTGAAGGAAGGGTTGTCGTGACCTCAGGCAGGGGCATAAGGGGTTCTGACAAAGCTGAAAAGATAACAGTCGGTTGTTTTGACTCCACGTCAATCACTCTCAATGTTCAATTGGCTGGCAAAAACACGAGGCAGCAAGTTCATCTGAGTATCCCGGATAGATACAGAAATAGTCCGGATGAGATGCGCAGAATAATAAGTGAAGCAGTCAAAGCAAAAGACGTTGTGGAATCAAAGCCTAAAAAGGCCAGTTGCAGTAAGCCTGAAAAAGATCAACTTGATACGAAGGCTACAATTTCGGCTGATAATTTTGAATTGGCGAAGCTCGCCATTGTTGAGATTCTTGCTGATTCCAATGAGATTGAAAAATCCATCGTCGTCGAAGGTTTCCGGAATTACGGATTTGAATTTTGCGCGGAAGACGCACTTGACCAGTTGGCAAAGGATGGCTTCATCCTCTTTCACGAGGAATGTAGTTCGTTTCGACTGGCAAATGCTCAGCCGGAAGACGATGCACCGTTGCCTGGCAATCAGACCTCGGTCTGTGATCCTGCCCAGGTCGAGCTGGCAGAATCTGTTATGTCGTCGGAAACCGCTGTCGACCACCTGAACTGGTTGCGATCAATCGCTGAAAAAGCAAAGAGTCAAAAAGATCTTACGGAAAAGATACATCGCATGAACCAAGAAGAGGTAGCGCTTGAATCGGAAATAGAGCGCATCACGCTCGAACTTCAAAGCTTGAAGCAACGCAAGGAAGATGTGCGCAAAGGCTTGGAAGAGCTGGGAGATGTGCAGACCGAAATGCGTAAAATAAGAGAAGCGCTCGGCATGCTATAGTGCTCAACGTAGAATCAAAGCCCATTGCACGCGATGCAATGGGTTTTTCTTTTTTTATAAAAAAACTAAGCCTGCATCTTTATACGAAATGAAGGCTTTTCAAAAAAGATTCATTTGTATGCAAGATCAATTTAAGAATTTATTGCTTGTAATATTAATTTTTCTTTCCTTGTCGCTCAGCCACTCGAAGTTAATCCATACCGCCGAAGTGGGAATTATCTTCTTCACTTTTTCCGGCCACTCGATGATTGTGATTGAATTTTCTTTGCCGGCAAAATCCTTGAAACCAAGTTCGAGCAAATCCTTAGAGGCTATTCTATAAGCATCCATGTGATAGACAGCGTGAATCATGGAACACGAATCATGAGTCATGGAATCTTTTGAATTTGTTCGTTTCTTGATTCGGTATTCCTTAAGTATCGCAAAAGTTGGAGATGTGTACGGTCCTTTTATTTTTAGTCCTTGCAAGAGCCCTTGGGTGAAAGTTGTTTTGCCAGCACCAAGATCCCCGCTAAGACAGATTATTTCTCCGCCTCGAAGCTCCTCGGCCAAAAGTCGGCCAAGTTTTTTTGTCTGCAAGGATGATGTGGTGACAAATTCATTGTTCATAATATCCAGCATATAGCATTTAATGAAAAAGAAAAGGGCAGCGCGACTGTTGTCGAGCTGCCCTTGTTGCAACATGAGGAAATTCCTATCGCCCTCTTTGTCGCCTGCGGTGATCATCACCCTTGTAGTGATCACCGCCTTTGTAATAATTGTTGTGATTATGCTTGTTTCTGTTTCCCATGTAGATGGAATATCCTGGATCTACATAGGTGGGATAAGCAACCTCCACGTACTGGCAGACAGTTTGAAAATAGAAGGTGCCGTTGATCAACCTGCTTACAGGTGCGCATCTTTCCTCAACTGCCGTCGGCTGAGCGATGACCTGTCCACCACCAGGATAAAATGCTCCCGGTTCAGTGTAGCGAACAACGCAACCGGAAAGAAACAGTGAGGAAATTAACAGTATGGCAAATGTTTTCATGGCGACCCTCCTTGGCCGATTATTTGTTGGGGTTAAAGAGCTGACTACTATAACTATATATACTACACCAAAAAACCATCTTTGTCAATGGGTGGTCAGATTTTGCTTTATTGTAGCAACAAATAGCACTAACGATTTTTGCCAAAAGTCACAACTTTAAATTAAAGTTTAGTAGTGATAATCGTTATACGGATAACCGTAATCGTGATAATATCCATCGTCTGAATAGTCCTGCACATATCGATCGGTGAAAGTGCTGTAGCCCTTGACTCCCGAATAATCTTTGACATATCTGTCGATAAAAGGGGATCTTTGCGGTTTCAGATTGTCCTTGCAACGTTTTTTATCTTTCTTGTCTTTTATGTGATCGCAATTTTTTTCATACACTCTGTCACGATAATCTTCGTATTTTTCATTCACATCGGAATAATCATAAGGATCATCGCAAGGTATCTGTCTGGCGTTTCTCCTGTCTTCCGCTTCTTTGTCGTAGACATAGATTGCCGAGCTTACATTTGCAAAACTAAGAAAGATGAGAAATGAAAAAAAAGTTATCCCTAAGAGTTTCAGATTGAATGTGGCTGGCGAATGTTTCCTGTTGGTGCGCATTATGATTGAGGTAACGCTTTAAATGGGGCTTTTTGTCAAGCTATAATTGACATGACTATCAAACCTTGCTATTTTATATTACTGCGCTGGTGAGAAGAAATTACACTTTTTAGCTTGGAATTTGTATTATTGCGATTGAGCATATAGAAAAATTTTTGATTATGAGTTTGGACTTTCCGCAACAATTGGACAACGTCTTAAAAAATGCCAAGCACGTGCTTGTTTTTATGGCGCCAAATTCCGGAGGTGACGCGGTTGGTTCTGCTTGGGCGACCTATTTTTTTCTACGAAAAAAAGGGATTGAATCAACTGTGGTCGTTCAAAATGACGAAAAAGTTTTGGAAAAATTTTCATTCCTCACCAAGCCCGATGACATGATTGATTCCTTGGCGGGCGCTAGAGACTTTGTCTTGGCTTTCAATACTGAACTTAACAACATCACCAATGTGCGCACCGAGCGTGTGGCTCAGGAGCTTAGGATTTACATCACTCCTGAAAAAGGCTCAATTGATCCGCGTGATTTTTCTTTTATTCCTGCCAAATTCAAATACGATTTGGTGATAGTTCTTGGATGCCGGGACAAGGAATCTTTGGGTAAGGTCTATGAGGAAAACCCCGACATCTTCTATGAAGTGCCGGTCGTTAACATTGATCATCATTCAGACAATGACAATTTCGGGCAGCTTAATATTATCGACATCACAGCATCATCCACTTCTGAATTGGTGGCTGATTTGATTGCGAAAATTGATGTGAAGATCATCGACGAAAACATGGCTGAAAGTTTGCTGACCGGAATTATTGATGCAACCAACAGTTTTCAGAAAAAAAATACTTCGCCAAAATCATTGCGCATCGCATCGGAGCTTATGGGCAAGGGCGCTGATCAGCAAAAAATCATTCGCTATCTCTATAAGACGCAGCCACTTCATTTGCTCAAACTTTGGGGACGTGTCATGGCGCGACTTTTTTGGGAAGATTCAATCGGTCTTGCTTGGGCGCCAGTGTATCTTGAGGACTTCGTCCAGAGTCGTTCCAACCCGACAGACATCCCCTTTATTCTTGATAAGATCAAAGAAAACTATTCCGCCGGAAAAATGTTCATGGTGCTGTACAATGAAAATGCCGGAAAAGTTCGTGGCGTGATCAAATGTGCAAGTTCCGAACAGCTCAAAAAAGTTGCGAGCATTCTTGAGGCTGCTTGCGTGGGAGACACTTGCGAATTCAGTGAAGATGCAAGCGACACAACAGAGGCGGGACAGCGCATGATTGAAAAATTGAAGGCGCAAATGATTGCTAATGAATAATCAAAATGTGGGATTTCTTGAAGCGCCTAAATCTGGCGCTTTTTTTGTTGGAATATTTTTTGCTGATTGACGGAAAATGGAGTAAAATAGAAATGTAAATACGTATTTTCAAATCAGATAAATTTTTCTGCGAAGTTGACTCAAATCCATATTTTCTAGTTGAAATTTTTCGTAGGTCACTACAAGGTACAAAAAATTTCAAAGAAAAGAAAGATTTTCAGACAACTAACTTCTCGAAAAATTAAACTGCTTTAGAAATTTTAAAAAAACAAAAAAACATAAATAAAATTAGTATTCATGATTCATTATTCATGATTCGTGATTCAAAAATAAAATGGTCAAAGTTTCACACAAGCAACTCGCGCACGATGCAGCTAAAGATGAACAAGCCGGAAAGATTTTGCAAAGAATGCGCGGACAGTCAGAAGAAGAGCAGGCCGCGCAATTGGCTGCTGATTATGATTTGGCGTATGTGGATCTTAACATTTTTCCAGTCGGAGCTGATGACATGCGCACGATCAGCGAGGAAGAATCTCGCCAGTACAACATTGCAATCTTTCAAAAGACGGGAAAAGAAATACGGATAGGACTGCTTGATCCGAGCAACAAAGAAGCGCTTGAATATGTTGAAAAATTGAAGAGCGAAAATGGTTGGATTTTTCATCTGTATGTTATTTCAAAATCATCATTGGAAAAAATCTGGAAGCGCTACGCGGAAATTCCACTTTTGGAAAATCTTGAAGCTTTGCAGATCAGTCTAAGCGGGGAAGATTTGGAAAAATTCGAAAAGGAATTCGGTTCAATGCTGGATTTGAAAAATCGAATCAGGGAAATACCAACAACGCAGATCATTTCCATCATCATGGCAGGTGCTGTGAAGATGAAAGCCAGTGACGTTCATTTTGAACCGCAGGAAGAAGAGGTTCGCATGAGATTCCGTATCGATGGAGTTTTGCAGGACATCGGAAAATTTCCCAATGACACATATAAATTTATTCTTTCCCGCTTGAAGATGATGGGAAAGATGAAAATCAACATCCGCGACATTGCGCAGGATGGTCATTTTGCGGTGGAGATGGAAAACGGAAAAATAAATGTCAGAACGAACATCATTCCGGGAAACCATGGAGAATCCGTGGTCATGAGACTTCTCTCGCAGGCGGACATCATGTTGAATGTGGAAGATTTGGGACTTAGGGGTCTGGCCTATGAACATGTGCAAAAAGAAATTGCCAAACCACATGGAATGATTTTGACGACAGGACCAACTGGATCAGGAAAGACAACCACTCTGTATGCTCTTATCAACAAATTGAACACGGCTGGTGTGAAAATAATCACCATTGAAGATCCGATTGAATATGAAGTAAAAAATATTTCACAGACACAGGTTGCCAAAGATAGAAACTACACTTTTGCTGAGGGTTTGCGCGCTGTTGTTCGTCAAGATCCGGATGTTATTTTGGTTGGAGAAATCCGAGATGATGAAACTGCTGACATCTCAGTCAATGCTGCTCTTACCGGACATCTAGTGCTTTCAACTTTGCACACCAACAATGCGCCAGCTTCAATTCCCAGGTTCATCGAACTTGGAATCAAGCCTAATCTGATTGCGCCATCCGTGAATTGTTTCATTGCTCAGCGTTTGGTCAGGAAGCTTTGTCCGCATTGCAGAGAAGAATATGCGCCAGCTCGCGAGACAAGCGATTCAATCAAAAAAATCCTGTCCATCATCTCTCCGAAAGCAAAATTGGAAGTTCCCAAAGAAATTGAAAAATTATACAGACCAGTCGGATGCGACAAATGTCATGGACTTGGTTTCAAAGGACGAATCGGAATTTTTGAAGTGCTGACCATCAGTGAAAATATTGAAAAATTGATTCTAGAAATGGGTGGCGAAAGAGAAATCACGCAAACCGCATTGGAAGACGGAATGATCACCATGGCACAAGACGGAATCCTAAAAGCCATCGAAGGTCTGACTTCAATGGATGAGGTTTGGCGCGCAACCGGGCAGACTGAATTTCTGGAGGAGATCTATGAGAAATTGATGGAACAATCCATGTCGCGCTCGATTGATATTTCCGAGGAAGATCTGAATGTTGTTTCTGAGAACATGACTTCGATTGAAACGCTCGGACAACTGATTCAGAGCACCAATCAAAAAAATATAGCCAAATATGTCTTTGCCAGCAGTTTGATGCTGAACGTGGGCGACATTCATATTGAGCCGGAAGAAAATGATGTGAAAATCCGCTATCGTATGGATGGAATTTTGCAGACCATCGCAACTATTCCACTTACTGAATACCCGAGCTTTTTGGGAACAATCAAATTCCTCAGCGGATTTTCCACGGAAGTTCGCGGTGGGGTGATGGATTCGCGTTTCACGATAGCTCTCGACAAGCCATTTCAAAACATCACTGAAACCAAGGTGGATGTCCGTGTGTCTGTGATTTTGGGTGGATATGGAGAAACAGTTGTGCTAAGACTTTTGAACAAGTCTTCGGTGGCGCTGGATTTGGAGAAACTTGGAATCAGAAAACAGAATCTGGAGAAAATCATCCACGAGTCCAAAAAACCTAATGGAGTTTTCTTGAACACTGGTCCGACTGGAAGTGGAAAGACCACGACACTGTATAGTATTTTGAAAATATTAAACAACCCGGAAGTGAAAATAATTTCCGTTGAAGATCCGATTGAATATCAGCTGGATGGAATTTTGCAGACTTCTGTCAATGATAAGGAGGGATATACTTTTGCTACGGCTCTCAGGGCGCTTCTTCGTCAAAACCCAGATATCATGATGATTGGTGAAATTCGCGATGAGGAGACTGCCAACATTGCCGTGCAGGCCGCTCTCACAGGTCACTCAATCCTTTCCACGCTTCATACCAATGATGCGGCAGGTTCCATTCAACGCTTGATCAACATGGGCGTGCGAGGTGATGATTTGGCGACAGCCGTGAATGCTTTGATGGCGCAGCGACTTGTGCGAAAACTTTGCGACTGCAAAACTCAAAGAACTTTGACGGAGGAAGAAAAAGTTTCCATGCAGAGAGTGCTGGGAACACTTTCAGAAAAATCTGGAATTTCAGTGCCTGCAATGGAAAATGTTTTTGAGCCCAATGGCTGCGAGAAGTGCAACAAGATCGGATACAAAGGCCGCACAACCATCAGTGAAGTTTTGGTAGTTGACCGGGACATTGAAGAAATGGTCACTCAGGGCTCCTCATCTTCACAGATCCGAGATAAGGCAATTGAAAACGGCATGATTTCCATGCAACAAGACGGCTTTTTGAAAGTGCTAGAAGGCGAGACAAGTTTGGATGAAGTGGAAAGGGTGGTATAGGCAGCTTTTCAGTCCGCCGGCCGGCGGATTAGCTTCTTAGCTTTTCAGTAAATGCAAAATTCAAATAAAAAAACCGCTCTATAGCGGTTTTTTTGAACGTTTGCTTTCATTAATCTGTAGACAAGTCCCAGAAGACGGATCCTCCGGGGAAGCAACAGTGTCGAGGTGTACCACAGCCGAAACCGCAATACCCATGTCTGGACAAAAAAAGTTGCCGATATTGAAGGCAAAAGATAGAAGCCTCCAACTGTCTACAGGTTAATAAAAACAAAAATTGTTGATGTACTGGTCACTGATAGAGCAGTTTAGCATGCCTTTCATTTCTTGTCAAGTACTTTTTTGAAAATTGAACAAAAAATTGAAATTTCTCATCCACTCTTTTCTAATACGTATGCATTTGGGTTTTATTTCAATCAATTATTGTTTATTTTAAGCCAAAAATTTCAATTTCAGGATTTGGAAACTTTGGGGTGAGACATGTCGTGAACTTGAAAATATCACTAGCTTTTTTGTGGGGAATAACTTAAAATACATTTAAACATGTGATTTTTTTGTTTTGCTTCCAGTTTTCATGTTTGAATTGCTAAATGATTGAATGAAAAAGTTTATGATTACAACCTCGGATGAACAAGAAGAAGATGTGGGTCTTGATACGACACTTAGGCCGCAAAGACTGAGCGAATATGTCGGACAGCAGAAAATCCGCAAAAATTTGCAGATGTTTATTGACGCTGCCAAAAAAAGGGGAGAATCGATCGAACACGTCTTGCTCTATGGGCCTGCTGGTCTAGGAAAGACCACTCTGGCTCACATTATTGCCAACGAGATGGGTGTGAACATCAAAGTCACTTCAGGACCAGCTATTGAAAGAGTGGGTGATCTTGGTTCCATTTTGACCAATCTGCAAGACGGAGACGTCTTGTTTATTGATGAAATTCACAGGCTCAACAAGCTTATTGAAGAAGTCTTATATCCAGCCATGGAAGACTACAAATTGGATGTGATTATAGGCAAGGGTCCATCAGCCAGAACACTGCAACTTGATTTGCCGAAATTTACTTTGATCGGCGCGACGACCAGACTGGGATCTCTTTCAAATCCACTCCGAAATCGTTTTGGTGCAATCCATCGGTTGGAATTTTATGATGAAGATGAAATGAAAAAGATCGTGCATAGATCAGGAAAGATCTTGGGCATTGGATTGGATGAGAGCGGAGCAGGTGAGATCGCGCGTTCAAGCAGAAAGACTCCTCGTGTGGGAAACAGGATCATCAAGCGTGTTCGTGATTTTGCGCAAATAAATGATCACGAGATAATCACCAAAGACATTGCTCGTAGCGCGCTTGAAATGATGGATGTTGACGAACTTGGTCTGGAGCCGAACGACAGATATATCTTGGAAACGATCATAAAGAAATTCAACGGCGGTCCAGTCGGAATTCAAACGATTGCGGCTGCGACATCTGAAGAAGTCGAAACGATTGAAGATGTCTATGAACCATATCTTATCCAGCTTGGATTTCTGACCAGAACGCCACGAGGACGCGTGGTGACTGAAAACGGATATGCTCATCTTGGACATCCTGTACCGGAAAATCATTCTGGCAAGATATTATAAAATTTCCAGCAAGGAGGGATTTTAAATTTGTGGTATAATTAAGTTGGATCAAAAATCAAGAATCAAGAACCAGGCACGCGAGTCTGTCTTGATTCAAAATTCATGATTCATAATTCCTGCAAACAGATGCTGATTCCAATTTTTCAAATATTGTATTACCTGATGCTCTTTGCGATGTTTTTGATGAGCATTTTTATTGTGTTTCACATTGTTTTTTATTCCTACACCGTCGCTTCAAAAATCTTGACGTTGATGATTTTCGTGCCAGTGGTGGGCGTGCTACTTTTTACTAATTTTGTGCTATTTTCAGCATTGCCACTGCAGAGAATTTTCAGTAATTTAATGCCTTAAAAGGTTTTACTCATTATCATTCTCTCCTTTGATAAGGAGGGACCCGCC